>NZ_PNCV01000077.1:0-37445 GCF_005886925.1 Pseudoalteromonas sp. S3260 | reverse complement strand
TTTATAATGATCTTGCCGTGATCCGTAACATTTAACTTTAACGATATAATAGACATGTAATAAGCTAGCTATTACGATAAGCAAACTTATTAAAAAACGTTGTAAATGCAAGGAGTTATTATGGAAGATAAACCTATTGATAAAAGTATGTTTGAGTCTTTTTTTGGTGAATATTCATGGATGTTTAAGGGGTGTAGCATTGTTGCGTTTGTAATGAGCGTATACATCAGCTTTAATACTAAAGAGTATATTTGGACGCTTCTTATTAATGGCGATTTTAATTCTACAATGTTGGTTATGGTACTCGGTTACTTGTCTGAATTTAGATATCGCTTTATTAAAGAATCAAGAAATAACTGATAGTTGCTAATTCAAACTATGTTATTAAGCACTGGGTATTAAAGATGAATGCGTTCATAAAATGGTTGATTTTAGCTGCATTAATTATTGCTGCTATTGCCTGTTATTCTTATGGTAGCACTACTGGCTTATTTATTTTTATTATTGCGGGCTTTGTTTTTGAAATGGTATTTTGGTTTAAGGTGTTTCCTATAAAAAGAAATCATCATGATAGGAAGCCTATTTAACCGTCTTAAAAAATGAATTTTTAAGTGGGCTTGCAGCTTTGAGAATAGAATAAATAATTAGTCTGCTATTAGTTTGCTTAAATATTAGAAAGACTGCATTTTTTGCAGCCTTTTGGGTTTATAAACTCAGTGGGTAACTTTATCGCCCCCAAATGTCTTCCAGGCGACTATCACGGCCACAACGCCAGCGATAGGTGTTATAACGAATAGGGTTATTTTTGTAATAATCTTGGTGATAACTTTCATCGCCCTTTATAGGGTAAAAGGTTTTAGCATCGAGAATAGGGGTTACCACTGTTTGCTCAGGAAATTCGTTAACTACCGCTTGTTTAGATTGCTTAGCTAATTGTCGCTGTTGCTCATTAGCAACAAAAATCGCACTACGGTAGCTTGGGCCTTTATCACAAAACTGACCTTTTGCGTCAAAAGGATCAATATTCACCCAGTAATGGTTTAAAATATCTTGATAGCTTAATACATTAGTGTTGTAGGTAACCAGAACAGCTTCGTAGTGGCCTTGGTGATTACCATTGTAGGTTGGATTTTTAAGTTCACCACCAGTAAACCCTGAGATCACATCGGTTACACCTTCGAGTTTTTCAAAGTCACTTTCCATACACCAAAAACAGCCACCGGCTAAAATAGCTTGTTCGGTTTTAGCGTATGTTAATGAGCTAAACAAAATCCCCATAGAGGTCAATGCTAGCGCTAATGTGTGTTTCATAAAAATGTTCACCTTTAGTTATGTATAAATACTTGTATAGTAAGACCCGCTAACTTTAAAAACTCTTTCATTACAAAGTTGCTTAAGGGTTTGAACTCACTTTATATAAAACGGATGCGAGATATGAAAAGTTTAATGACGAATGATCATTTGCATGATGAATTATTAATCATTTTACAAAACAACTTTGCTCCCTCAGGGTATAAACTACCAAACGCTGATGAGTTGATACCTCATAATCAAAATGCCCAATACCATGGCTATGCATTTACTTTAAACCAAAAACGTATAATTTACAGAAAAGCTAAAGCGACACCCGACAGACCTGGCGCTTTTTTAGCACTATGGAAACGCCCAGCGGATTTAAGTAATTCTAAACCAATTCCATTTGCCAATGAGTTTGACTATTTATTAGTAGCTGTTTCAAGTGATGGATTAACCACTATTAATAACCAAGTAGCAAATATACAAAAAGGTTTCTTTTTATTTCCGGTTGAGTTGTTAGTTAAAAAAGGCATCGTTACAGGTAGAAACCATAAAGGCAAAACGGCTTTTAGAGTATTTCCGCCTTGGAGCGAAAGTAGGGCATTAAAAGGGACTGGCGCATTTAGTAACTCTGCTAAAGTTACTCAGCGTTGGCAATGCGATTATTTTTTAAATCAGAACCAACATGGCTTAGTTGATTTAATTAAGTTAACAATATTTTAGCTAACGCTGTTTAAATTTGAATTATTAAGTCACTCTACGAGCATTGTCATATATAAGGTTGTTTATTAAAGTGAAATTATAACCTTATGTAAATTTGAAAGGGGAAATCATGAACCAGTTAACCGAAAAGTCAATTAGTTGTCCTTACTGTGGTGAGTCAATGGATGTATTAATTGATGTAGCCGACCTTGATGAGCAATACATAGAAGACTGCCAAGTATGCTGTAAGCCTATTACGTTTGTGGTATTTGATGATGAAGACGAGCTTGGCGTAAATGTGTATAGCGAAGATGATGCGTTTTGAAGGAATCAACAAGGCGAATGACATTACAATCACTTAATAATACGCATATTATCGAGCTAATGAGTTGGTTTAATGATCAACATGACATAACTCAATGGGCTTTCCCTTACTTTAGGTACCCATTTACGGCGCAGACTTTTATTGAAGACTTAAACCTTGATGTCTCGACTTCTTTTGTATTGGTTGGACAACAAAACGTATTACTCGCTTTTGGGCAATATTATCAACAAAAAAACAAATGTCATTTGGCGCGTTTAATAGTAAACCCTATACGAAGGGGGGAGGGAATTGCAGCCACCCTAATTAAAGCATTATGTAAACATGGGCAATTAAACTTAAATGTTAATGATTGCTCATTGTTTGTTTATAAAAACAACCTAGCAGCAGTATCGGCTTATAAAAAGCTAGGCTTTAAAGTTGCTGCTAATACCCCAGAAAATCAAAACTTAAGCCCATTACCAGAAAACTGTGTACATATGGTTAAGTGATAAATTTTGTTTAATTTAGCTATTTTGCTGTTCACGCGCTAATTGGTTAGGCAGCAACTGCTCTACAATTTCTCTCGCTGGTAAGGTGTAACGTACACCATCAAACATAACCGACGTAAACTCGTTAATATTAGTAATGCCGGTAAGGGTCCAACCTTCACCACGTTTTGGGCAGTAAACAGTAGTAGTTGGTTGTATTACTTTAAAATTGTCACTCATAGTTTATCTCAATTAATGCTTGTGAATACGGTATGGTAAGTTAATAATGACGCTCTATAAAGTGCTATTTAAAGCGCGTTTACTTTATTTGGCGTAGGCATGTTTAAAACTATAAAATTACCCCGCGTTACCTTACGTTTAATTACCCACAAACACGGCGCAGCGCTATTAACAATTTTAAATAATCCATTCGTTTATGAGTTTAACGATTATAAAACCCCGCTAAATAAACAGCATATTAAGCAGTTAATTCAAGATGATATCTCGAGTTATTACCAAGGTGAAGGTGTTCGGCTTGCGATTGAACATAATATATCTGGTGACCTAATTGGTACCTGTGGTTTATATAACATAAATAGCCAAACCCAAAGTGCTTATTTGGGCTTCGAACTCGATCCTTTTTATTGGCAGCAAGGCTTAATGCAAGAAGTACTTAAAGGCTTTGTCAGTGAAGTGCATAGCTCTATAAACATTGAGCACTTATATGCAGAAATTCATGGTAAAAATGTACGCTGTTATAACTTACTCACTAAACTTGGCTTTGTATTTAACCCGCAACTTAATAGTGGTGTATGGCATAAGCAATTAACTAAAATGAGCCCCGTATGAGAATTAAAAAAACGATTATTTTAAATGTATTGTTAGCTGTTAGTGTATTTGGGTTTGTAATAACTGGGTTTAGTTATTATCAAAATAATGTTTCAGACTTTGTTGATGTAACCTTAGATTCGAAAGTGCTTAATGAGTCTCGTAAGGTATTTATAAGATTACCCGATGATTTTGACAAAAATAAAGCGTATCCACTTTTTATAAAAACAGACGGTAATTTTAATTTAGCTAATTGGGATAAGGCGCTAAAAGCATTAAATACTGAAAGCATATTAAATGAGGCTATTTTAGTTGCCATACCTAATCAGTTTTTTACTGATACTCGAAATCGTGATCTTGTGCCACCTTATGCAAGGAAGGACGTTAATATAAATCCTCGACCTAACAATGAAACTTCGCCTGAACTTTTTGGTAAAGCTGATTTGTTTTTAGCTTTTATAGAGCAAGAATTACTGCCATATATAGCGGCTAATTATAAGTTAACTAGTCAACGTGGGTTAATAGGCTTTTCTGCAGGTGGAAGCTTTACTCTATATACTTTACATAGTAAGCCGCAGCTATTTAATGCTTATTTTGTGTTTAGCCCAGCCGCTTGGTATGACGATATGACAGTGACGAAACGGTTCGACACGTTTTTAAAAACAAACGTGAATAGTATAAAACAGCCAACATTTTTATATATCACTGTTGGTGGGGCAGAACAATCCCTAATGTTAGCTGCATATAATAATTTAGTTACTAGTTTAGCAAAACATCCAAACGACTGGCTTAAGTGGGGAAGTACAATTAATAGTAATGCTGAACATAATCAAAACCCTGCACTGAGTGTCGATAAAGCACTGTTAAATTATATGGCGTTCTTGAGCTCGCAAATTAACACGCCTTCTGATTAATTAATGACGGTGATCAATTAAATTTAGTTTGCATTGATTTATATTGCTTTACTGCTGGTGGAGCACACACCTTAAAGAACACATCATACTTAAATTGATTTAAACAAGTCTAAGCAGTAGATTAATTTTTAAAAAAATATTATCAGGGAGGGAGTTTTTGGTGGCGTGTATTGGGCGTTTATTTTACTTAAATCTAAGCGTTTTATTAAGTCAGTTGTGTAGGAGCGGGAAAACCAAATTAAACAAAGCAACAATGTAATTATTTACATGTTCTAAGTTAGACATTTTAATTGCAGCTAACATCGGGTTTTCCATCAATGGATCAGTAATACACAGACTTAAACTCCAGCTTTTTATAATTGACGTTACAACAATGCAATTTTGTTGCTCAGTTGCATTAACATGCTTTCTGCATTTGGTATCTCGTCGTTTAAACCTGTGATCAGGGTCATAAAATAACAGTCCATCATTACGCTTGCTTTTGTTTCATCAAACTTCGGTTGTTCACTAAAAAGCAGTTGTTTAAACTCATCCATCTGCGCTTTAAAAAAAGACGTTCTCCAAATGATGTCGCTAATTAATAGCTTACTAAATTCACTATTTTCACAATAAAAAGAATAAAGCGGATGAGCGTAATGACGTAACTTTAAGCGAGGGGAGTGCTGCGTATCTAACTGCTTTGCTTGGTTAATAATAACGGCTATTTGTTGTTGCATACCGGCCATCAATAAATCAATTTTATTTTCAAAATGACTAAACACTGTACCTACAGCAACATTGGCTGCAACCGCTATTTCTCTTGTTGATGTGTGATCGTAACCTTGCAGCAAAAATAATTCCCATGCTGAAGCTAAAATTTTATCGCGTGTCTTTTCTTTTTTACTCATTATATTTCAATGCTTTACTTGTTTGTTAAATAAAAGGGTTAAATAAAAGGGCTAAATCATTATTTGATTAATTGAGCGCGCTCAATTAATATTGTGAGCATGCTCATTTTTATAAGGATGTTACATGAAGTTTATCAAACGTGTTATTGGTTATGTACTTTTTATTCCACTAATTTATTTTTATTCTTATTTGCTAGGGCCAATATTAAAAGCAGTTTTAGTCCCAGGAGGGGTTGCTTTTTTATGGCTTATTCTAGGGCCAACAGAGGGGACGCGTGCGTTAAAAAAAGCATTTAAGAAAAAATAGCTCAAGCTTCAACTAAACAAATCGAAAAAAAGCCCTGCTATTTTGCAGGGCTTTAAGTTTAGCTTTGTGATTTTAAGCTTGAAAGCTCAACTGATATTAAAGAACGTATCTAAAACCAAAAGCAATACCGTCATCTTCAGATTGCTCCATTAGCGCTTGCTGCTGTTTATTATTACTTTCAAAATCACCAAAGTCTTTACGTGCTTCTACATAAAGTTGTGTGTCTTGGTCAATTAAGTAATGCACACCAATAACTGCAAACTGACGCTTAAATACATCGTTAGGATCGGCATTAAAGTTTGGTTGAATTACGTAGTCATCACCTGCATCAAATAAGTTATAGGCAATAAATGGTCTAAAATCGTTATCAAAGCGATACGACACAAATGTTTCAATACCAATCGCATCTTTAATTAAACGACCTATGTTATCTGTATCGTGGTTTTCGTTTTTGTTGATATTAGCGGCTACATACAAGCCTGGCGCATCAATATTGCCCCAAATAACACCTGCACCATAAATTAAATCGTCAACAGAGCGGGTTGTTCCGTCGCCATACGTTAATTCAAACTCGCCGCGGTTAATACCCGCGGTCAGTTTTAGCTTATCAGTCACGTTATAGGTTACTGCACCGCCAAACGTATAGTTAAATTCAACTTGTTGTGCAGCAGAATCTCCAGACTCAAAATTTGCTTGGCATTGTGATTCTGTAATATTACTTACATCACATGTATAAAAAGCGCTGTTTTTTAACTGAGTTTGAACACTAAAGTCAAAGTCGTTGTAGCTATTACGGTATTGCAGTGTTTTATCACCACGACCAGTACCATTTACTGCACCATCGTCTTTGTTGTAAGTGTAAACACCGGCAGCGTTACCATCCCATACATAGCTGTAGTTTGTTGCATACACAACATCAAACCACGCACCCCATTGTTTACCAATCGTAATTTGGCCGTATTTATCGTGTTTAAGTCCTGCATAACCTAAACGATTATATAAAAACTCATCCTGAATAGATTCAAAACGGTTGTTGTATACAATATCGCTACTGCCAACAGGGTTGACACCCCATTCAACTAAAGCCATTGCTTCCCAGCCGTTTTTTAGTTGGCGTTTAAAATCAAAATTAATTCGTGAGGCACCATTGACGATTTCGTTTTGACCTTGAGTATTTATCACTCGCGCATCAATATATCCGCCTACTGCGATTGTATTTTTTTCATCCTTAAATACTTCTACTGCTGAAACACTTGGAGCAGCTAAAATACCCGCAATTGCTAGCGATACTAATTTTCTTTTCATTGTGTGTGCCTTGCCTAAATTAAAGACGTTTTTATAATTACTAAATTCGAAGTCGTGCAGACTAGCAAAGCAGTAAAAGGCTCAAAAGTGAAAAATTATCAATGATAATTAGCACAAAACACGCAGCTTGTTCATTTTAAGTTAATGCTGTTTTTATTTTGTAGCCGCATAAACTGCCATTTAATTTTGGAATAAGACATTAGGCTTAAATGCAGGAGAGGGTGTGTTGAATTTTTTTCATAGTTGCACGTGTCGGCATGGGTAGAGCTAAAACTCTAATACTATAAAAAACGTTAATATAGCCGTATTAATTGTTAATAAAAGTAAAATGCGACCAAGTCGCCTGTAAACGCGATTAAATAATTTATAAAGGGTTTTATGCTAGTTGTTTTTTTATTAAACATTTTTTACTGCATCAACAGTACAATAATGAGTTTTACTCACCTTTTTAGCACATTTACTCGCCCAGTACTTTGGCTATTTAATTGCTTTTATAGTTAATAAACAGCCACCGTTTACTTTGAGTTTGGTGCTATAAACTTTCATAGAAAAAAACGGTGATTTGGTTTAAACTGCGCGCAATTTAAATACTTCAGTCTCCCTTGGAGGGTAGCGCTATTATTAGTACAGCTAACATCACCATGCAATTTGGTGCTAAACCGTTATTTGAAAATATCTCAGCTAAATTTGGCGAATCAAACCGTTATGGTTTAATTGGTGCTAATGGTTGTGGTAAGTCGACCTTTATGAAAATCCTTAGTGGTGAATTAGAACCATCTTCGGGTAACGTAAGTACTGATCCAAATGAGCGCGTTGCTAAACTAAACCAAGATCAATTCGCCTACGAAGAATATTCTGTTATTGATACCGTGATTATGGGTCATAAAGAATTGTGGGATATCAAACAAGAACGTGACCGTATATATAGCCTACCTGAAATGAGTGAAGAAGACGGCATGAAAGTAGCCGATCTTGAAACTGAATTTGCTGAAATGGACGGTTACTCGGCTGAATCTAAAGCGGGTGAGTTACTATTAGGTGTGGGTATTGCTACAGAGCAGCACTACGGACCTATGTCAGAAATTGCACCAGGTTTTAAACTTCGTGTGCTTCTAGCTCAAGTATTGTTTTCAGACCCTGATATCATGCTGCTCGATGAGCCTACCAATAACTTGGACATTTATACAATTAAGTGGCTTGAAGATGTATTGAATCAACGTGACTGTACCATGATCATCATCTCGCATGACCGTCACTTTTTAAATTCGGTATGTACGCACATGGCCGATATTGACTACGGTGAACTACGTATTTACCCGGGTAACTACGATGAATACATGTTTGCAGCTACTCAAGCACGCGAACGTTTATTAAGTGAAAACGCCAAAAAGAAAAGCCAAATAGCAGAGCTTCAACAATTTGTATCGCGCTTTTCTGCCAACGCATCAAAGGCAAAGCAAGCCACTTCACGTGCAAAACGAATTGATAAAATTCAATTAGACGAAGTAAAAGCGTCGTCACGTCAAACACCGTTTATTCGTTTTGAACAAGAAAAGCAGTTATTTCGTAACGCACTAGAAATGACTAGCTTATCTCAAGGTTTTGAAGAAACTTTATTCTCAGGCCTTGAGGGTTTGGTTGAAGTAGGTGAACGCATTGCTATTATTGGTGAAAATGGTGTGGGTAAAACAACATTATTAAACACTTTAGCAGGACGTTTAGCGCCTAAAAGCGGTGAGTTTAAATGGTCTGAAAATGCAAACATTGGCTACTATGCACAAGATCATGCCGATGAGTTTGAAAAAGACATGAATTTGTTTGAGTGGATGGAGCAATGGCAACAAGAGGGCGACGATGAGCAAGTAGTGCGTAGCTTCTTGGGTCGTATGTTGTTTTCACAAAACGATATAAAAAAATCAGTAAAAGTAATATCTGGTGGTGAGCAAGGTCGTATGCTGTTTGGTAAAATCATGATGCATAAACCAAATATCTTATTAATGGATGAGCCAACCAACCACATGGATATGGAATCAATTGAAGCGCTTAACTTAGCACTTGAAGCGTATGAAGGTACCTTGATGTTTGTGTCACACGACCGTCAGTTTGTATCATCAGTTGCCACCCGTATTTGGGAAATTAAAGACGGTAAAGTTATCGACTTTAGAGGTAACTACTCAGAATATTTAGCGAGTAAAGAAGCTTAATTGCTGATTGTTTCGCTGTTTAAAAAAAGCCATGTTTAACATGGCTTTTTTATTGCCTGCTGGTCGCATTAGTGCAGCATTTAAGTATATAATACCCGCCATAAAACCGGACATAAGTCCGCTATTTTTAAAATACATTACTGAGGAGTATTTATGACTGTTGGCATTATTATGGGTTCTAAATCAGATTGGCCAACCATGGAACACGCCACCCTTATGCTAGAAAAATTTGGCATTGAGTATGAAACTAAAGTGGTTTCTGCCCACCGCACTCCTCAATTACTTGCCGATTACGCAAGTTCAGCCGCAGAACGCGGTATTAAAGTTATTATTGCAGGCGCAGGTGGCGCGGCGCACTTACCGGGAATGGCGGCAGCGTTTACATCTCTGCCAGTTTTAGGCGTACCCGTTAAATCTAAAGCGCTAAACGGTGTAGACTCTCTGTTATCTATTTGCCAAATGCCAAAAGGTGTTGCGGTAGGTACTCTTGCTATTGGTGAGCCCGGTGCTGCAAACGCAGGTTTATTAGCGGCACAAATTTTAGGATGTCAAAATCCAGAAATCTTCGCAAAAATCGAAGCGTTCCGTAAAGAACAAACTGAGACTGTTTTAGCTAACCCAAATCCTGCAGAGTGATCATGAATATTTTAATTTTAGGGGCAGGGCAGCTAGCACGAATGATGAGCTTAGCTGGTGCACCGCTTAATTTAAATGTGGTTGCTTATGATGTAGGCAGCAAAAAGATTGTACATCCGCTTACCAATGAAGTGTACCCAACAACGCTCGAACAGGCGATAGAAAACGCTGATGCTATTACGGCCGAGTTTGAACATATTCCAGATGATGTACTTACACAGTGTTGTAATAGCAATAAGTTTTATCCGGGCAAACAAGCCATTAAAACCGGTGGCGACCGTGCGCTTGAAAAAGCGCTCCTAGATAAAACCGCTGTTGCATGCGCGCCATATCAATTAATTACAGAAAAAGCGCATCTTGAACTCGCGGTTCAAACACTTGGTAAGCCATTAGTCATTAAAACATGCCAAGCGGGTTACGATGGTAAAGGCCAATGGCGTTTAAAATCAGACGATCAAATTGAGCAAATTTGGGCTGAAATGGCTGATTTTATTGCATCAGGCACTGAGCACGCTCCGCACACCATAATTGCAGAAAAAATGATCCCTTTTGACCGTGAAGTCTCTATTATTGGTGCACGCGATAAACACGGCCATGTTGCTATTTATCCATTAACTGAAAATGAGCACACCGAGGGTGTGTTAACGCTTTCGGTTGCAGGTAAAAACAATAATAGCCAACTAGAGCAACAAGCAATAACGGCATTTACCCGAATTGCTAATGAGCTTAATTATGTTGGTGTACTCGCCATTGAGTTTTTTGATGTGCAAGGTACATTACTGGTTAATGAAATTGCGCCGCGAGTTCATAACTCAGGCCATTGGACGCAACAAGGTGCACATTGCTCGCAATTTGAAAACCATATGCGCGCTGTTGCCGGCCTACCTTTAGGTAGTACGCAAATTAAGCAGCCTACTGCTATGATAAATGTATTAGGCCAAGCACAAATCCCTACTGATGTGTTAAAAACAGCATATGTAACCAGCCATTGGTACGGTAAAAGTGTAAAACCTGGTCGCAAAATGGGCCACATTAATGTATCTGCTGATAATTTACAGCAATTAGGTGAACGCCTTGGTGAACTCGCAATGTGTTTGCCAGAGCAAGATTACCCCGGTGTATTAGCTACCAGCAAATCGCTATTATAAGTTAAAAAACAAAGCGATAAATTGAACTTAACTTCAATATATCGCTTTACCTTCTAAAGGTTCTTTTCAATGATCCATCCAAAGTTTCGTACTATTGTGTTTGCCTTTTTTATGGCACTTTTCATGTCAGGTTTTATGTCGTTAGTTATTTCTTTATTTAATGTTGGTATGGTCGATAACATCGTATCTATCTGGCTTAAAGCGTGGTTATTTGCCTTTTGTATTGCCTTTCCAACGGTTATATTTGTTGCCCCCGTTGTCCACAAACTGACTAATAAACTCATTCGCGCTTAAAGCTATGATTATCGCTAAATTACATAAACCTGTATTTATAATATTACTGGCTCTGTGCGTCACTCCATTTATTGGTGCTGGCAGTGCCTTGGTTATGGGAGCGTTGTTTGCGATTACCTTGGGTAACCCGTTTGCTGAGTTATCACAAAAGGCCAGTAAATGGATGCTAAAGTTGGCGGTTGTGGGGTTGGGGTTTGCTGTTGATTTTAATCAGGTAATTGAGGTTGGTCGCAGCTCTTTAGTGTTAACAATTGTCAGTATTACTGCCATAATTGGGCTTGGCGAAATTTTAACTCAAGTGTTTAAACTTAATCGTAACACAGGCGTGTTAATTTCCTTTGGAACCGCTATTTGTGGTGGTAGCGCTATTGCGGCCATGGCACCGGTTATAAAAGCCAAAGATCATGAAGTGGCTGTGGCGCTGGGTATCGTATTTTTACTCAATGGTGTTGGGTTATTATTATTCCCTGCAATTGGGCACTATTTTGAATTAACCCAAGAGCAGTTTGGATTATGGGCTGCACTTGCAATTCATGATACCAGCAGCGTGGTAGGTGCATCGGCTACTTATGGTGCAGTGGCACTGAGCATAGCAACAACAGTGAAGCTTACTCGTGCTATGTGGATTATTCCATACACTACGCTTGCGGGTGTGTTTATGCGCTCAGATGAAAAGGCGAGTATTCCATTATTTATTGTAGGCTTTTTATTAGCCGCATTAATTAATACCTATGTGCCGTCGCTTTCATCTTATTGGGAGTTGATAAACATTGCAGCGAAGCAAATACTAGTGATGACACTGTTTTTAATTGGCAGTGGTTTGTCGTTATCGGTACTAAAGCAAGCGGGAATTAAACCGTTTTTAATGGCTGTGATTCTTTGGATCGTGGTTAGCAGTGTTATTTTATTATTAATTATAGATGGATTCATATAATGAGACATGATCTCGGTATTAAAATTATTGGTGGCTTTTTATTGTCACTGGTTTCAGCAAGCTATGTTCACGCAGAGTCATTACGGGTCGCAACGTTTAATGTCAGTATGGATGCAACCAATTACACCGCTAAAAATGAAAAAGTAAAAAGCGATGCCTTAGTTAACGCGCTGCGCTCTGACCACCAGCAAATTAAAAATATTGCTGAAATAATTCAACGCGTTCGTCCAGATGTGGTGCTTTTAAATGAATTTGACTACGTCCCTAAATCACAAGGGATAGAATACTTTAAAACCCATTACTTAAATGTAGGGCAAAATGATCAAGCGGCTATCGATTACCCTTATGTTTACATTGCACCAGTTAACACAGGCTTAGCCACAGAGTTTGATTTAGACAACGATGGCAAAAAAAATAGTGTGATGGGCGATGCGCAAGGTTTTGGATTTTTTGAAGGCCACTACGCAATGGCGTTTTTGTCTCGTTACCCCATTGATTTTGACAACATCAGAACCCTGCAAACGTTTAAGCACAAAGATTTACCGAATGTGAAAATGCCGGTAGACCCAAAAACCAATACAAATTGGTATAACGAAGAAGAATGGAATGCTTTACGTTTAAGCTCTAAATCGTTTTGGGATATACCAGTAAAAGTAAATGATAAAGTAGTTCATATGTTAGCCTCGCATCCTACGCCGCCTGTGTTTGATGGTGATGAAGACAGAAACGGCATTCGTAATCATGATGAAATTAGATTAATTGCTGATTACGTTAATAACGAAAGTTACCTGTATGACGATAACGGTAAAAAGGGCGGCCTTGCAGCAAAATCACGCTTTGTGATTTTAGGTGACCTAAATGCCGCCCCTGAGGGCGATAAAAAGCGCACAAATACAACAGATCAGTTACTTAAAAGCCCGATGATTAATGCCGGTTTTATTCCAACCAGTGAGGGCGCTAAAGAGCAATACCCACAAGCTTATGCTAAAAATTATACTGCTAATTGGCAGGCACGCGTTGATTACGTTCTGCCTTCAAATTATGGGCTAACCATTAAAGATGGTGGCGTATTTTGGCCGAAAAAACAAAGCGAATTGTACCGTTTAATCAAAGATAGAAACGCATCAAGTGACCACCGTATGGTATGGCTTGATTTAACGGTTGAATAAACGGGTTACTCACCCCGATATCAGCGTTGTTTATCTTAAATAATTGCAATTATAAAGGTGCTTCTGCTTAAATACGGTTAATTATAATAACCGTCAAGAAGCACTATGATTTTTAAATTTTCATCTTCTAAAACACTTGTTGCAATGGCTGTTGCGTCAAGTGTTATGTTAGCGGGCTGTACAGCAACCGCCACAACTTCTAATGACTCAGCTATTCAAACAAATACCAAGGTTGCAAGTGTTGTTAACACACCTGCAGACATGGGTGTCTCAAAAATTACGCTTGAACAAGCGATGGCTCACCCTGATTGGATTGGACGCCAACCGCAAAGTGCATTTTGGAGTGCTGACTCAAGTACCGTTATTTACGCGCGTAAACAACAAGGTAGTGAGCTAAGAGATTTATTCACTCAAGCTGTAAACGCTCAAACAGCAGAGCAAGTGGCTTTAAATCAGCTTCACAGCGTAGGCTCAAGTAAAGCTGTTTTTTCTAACGATAAATCACTTCAAGCTTATGTGTTTGAAGGCAACATATTTATTAAAAACGTAAAGTCAGGTGTAATTAAGCAAATTACGCAAAGCTCAGCCACCGAGTCAAAACCACAATTTTTAAACGATGGTAATTTAGCGTATCGCCAAGGTAATATCTTTTTTAAAGTAGATTTAACCACAGGTTTAACCCGTGAAATTGCTAATTTAAAACTGGCTGACAAACCACAAGGCGTAAAAGAGCCAACAACTTATATTGCCAAAGAACAACATAAGCTGATTGATTACATTGCACTGCAGCATAAAAACAAACAAGACAAGTATGCGCGAAATGAGCAAGTCAAAACTCAAAATAGCTCAATTGCCAACACGCATTACTATTTAGGCGATGGCAACACGGTTGATGAAGCCCAGCTTTCTCCAAATGGCGACGCGTTAATTGTGGTTGTTCAAGAAAAAAGTTCATGGCGTGGTGAAGGCGACATTATGCCTAACTACATCACTGATGATGCGACTATAGAGCCTAAAAAAGTTCGCCGTCGTGTGGCTGACGCTAAAGAGCAAACTTCTGAAATTGTTTATATTAACCTTGCAGATCAAAGCCAAACTACTTTAGGGTTTAATACCTTGCCTGGTTTTGATGAAGATGTACTCGCTGAGGTTAAAAAAGAAAACTATGCCCGCGAAGGCAAAACGTATAAGTCTAAGAAACAACCGCGTGGTATTAATGTAATTTCAGACTGGGGATGGGATCAATCGCCAATCAGCTGGAACGATGATGGCAGCCAAGTGGCGATTATGCTTGAAGCATGGGATAACAAAGATCGTTGGTTGGCCACTGTTGATTTTGAAAATAACAAACTCGTATCTCAACACCGTTTACATGACGATGCGTGGATTGCGTATGCGTTTAACGACTTTGGTTGGTTAAATGACTCAACCACGCTGTATTATTTATCGGAAGAGTCGGGGTACAGTCAGCTTTATAAAAAACCTTTAAATGGCAAGGCTACGGCTTTAACACAAGGTCAGTTTGAAGTGTCTGACTTAACGCTTACTGATGACAATAGTGCTATTTATTATAAAGCGAATATTGAGCATCCGGGTCTTTACGAAATATACCGCGTTAATCCACAAACAGGTGTTAGTGAGCAAGTAACCGACTTAAACGGTATGACGGATTACACCTTAAGCCCTGATCAATCTAAGTTATTACTTAGACATTCTAAAATCACTATGCCGACTGAACTTTATGTGGCAGAGGCTAAAGCAAACACAACCGCGACTCGTTTAACCAATACGGTATCTGATGCGTTTTTAGCTAAAAAACTCACAGCGCCTAAAATTGTTGCTGTGCCATCTAGTCATACAGAACAGCCCATATACGCCAAAGTCTATTACCCCGCTGATTACCAAGAGGGTGAAACAGGCAAAACCCGCAAAGCGGTTATTTTTAACCACGGTGCAGGGTACTTGCAAAATTCACATATGGGGTGGTCTGGCTACTTCCGTGAATTTATGTTCCATTCATTACTAGCAGATGAAGGTTATGTAGTAATGGATATGGATTACCGCGCATCTAAAGGCTATGGTCGTGATTGGCGAACGGCTATTTATCGCCAAATGGGAACACCTGAAACACAAGATCTAGCCGATGGCGTAAAATGGATGGCGGATAATGCCAATGTTAATACCCAAGCGGTAGGGACTTACGGTGGCTCTTATGGTGGGTTTATGACCTTCATGGCGTTATTTACCGCACCAGACTTGTTTCAATCAGGCGCAGCGCTTCGTCCAGTGACTGATTGGGCTCATTACAACACAGGTTATACGGCTAACATTTTGAATCACCCTGATGTTGACCCGATTGCCTATGAGCGTAGTTCACCTATTTATTATGCAGAAGGGCTTAAAAAGCATTTATTAATAAATGCGCCTATGGTTGATGATAACGTGTTCTTTCAAGATTCAGTGCGTTTAGTACAGCGTTTAATAGAACTTGAAAAAGAAAACTTTGAAACAGCAATCTTCCCAGTAGAACCGCATGGTTTTGTTCAGCCTTCGAGCTGGTTAGATGAATACCGTCGAATTTATAAACTGTTTAAAGAAACGCTTTAATCGACTAAAAATAAAAACGCCACTTATGTGGCGTTTTTTAACTGTGTTTAGTATCGTTTTTGATGTGTTTTACAACCAGCGGCACAGCTAATATAACCCCACCAATTGCGCCAATTAAATGCGCATCAACGGCCACCGTTGATTGAATAAGTTGACCAATTTCTGCGCTTGGACCATTAACTTGCTCAAGAATAAGTTTTATCCATACGCCAATAAACAAGATATAACCTGATTTTAGCCCAACAGTGACATCTTTTATCGCCCCCCACACGATCACGCCATGCAATAGCGCACTCAGCCCTGTATAAATAATGATTGTTGGACAAAACCAATAAACCCCCAAGCCACACCAAAGCGCAAGAAATGCAATATTAAAGCTGTATTGCTTAGGTGTAGTGTATTCACCATGCAATAACCAAATAAGCGCGATACCAGAACAATTTAAACCTAAGTGTATCCAGTTGGCATGTACAAATTGGCTGGTAAATAAACGCCATAGTTGGCCATGTTCAATTAATGGGCGATTAAACTCAAGCTCATTGTTCATACCAAGCCATGCTAAGAGCGTACTTAATACAATTAAACACAAGGGGGGTAAAACATAACGCGGCTGAAGGGGTAAATTAAGCATTTAGTGATCATTTTTTTATATTTATTTTTGCATATTGTGCCTGTTTAACTTTAAGATGCCAATTATCTTCCATGCAATTTAAGTTTAATCAGTAATTATGAATTTTAAGCTCAACTCTTTATTTGTTCTCTCTTTAAGTGCACTGTCTTTACCTTTATTTGCACAGCAAGCAAGTCAAATTGAAACCCGTGAACCAGAAGCCGCCACAGGGGTAGTACAAAAGCAATTAGTACCAGGCGATAAATACATGGTTGCGGCTGCAAATCCTTATGCCTCACAAGCGGGAAAGGCCATTTTAGCCCAAGGCGGAAGCGCCGTTGATGCCGCAATTGCCACTCAATTAGTGCTTACATTAGTTGAGCCGCAATCATCAGGCATTGGTGGTGGTACGTTTATGATGTATTACAACAAAGCTAACAATAAACTCACCAGTTTTGATGGTCGCGAAACAGCCCCCAGTAATGCCGATGAAAACCTGTTTTTAAATGAACATGGCAAAGCTGTTAAATGGATTGAAGCAGTTGTAGGTGGTCGCTCTGTAGGTGTACCAGGTATTTTACATGCGTTTGCCAGTGCCCATAAACAATATGGTAATTTGCCATGGGCAACTTTATTTAAGCCAGCTATTGCGCTTGCTGAACAAGGGTTTGAAGTATCTCCACGATTACATGGCTTACTCGTTAGGCAGTTAAACCCTGGTGTTATGAGTATGCCGGTCATAAATGAGTATTTTTTTCCCAATGGTGAAGTGATCAAAGTAGGCAGTATTAAAAAAAATCAGCCGCTTGCTAATTTATACAAAGACATTGCCTCACAAGGGATTGATGCTTTTTATAAAGGTGATAATGCAAAAGCCATGGTAAAAGCAGTACAACAGTCAAAAATTGCGCCTGGTAAATTATCTGAGCAAGATCTTGCTAATTACAGCAGTAAAGAGCGTGCACCCGTTTGTATAAAATACCGAGTTTATAATGTCTGCTCGATGGCGCCGCCAAGTAGTGGCGGTATCTCAGTACTACAAATTTTAGGCTTGCTTGAACACAAAGACATGGCAAACATTAAAGCCAATAGTGCCGAGGCAATTCATTACTTTAGCCAAGCGTCACGTATTGCGTTTGCCGATCGTAATAAATACATAGGCGATCCTGACTTTACCCAAGTACCTACTCAAGAGTTATTAAATAAAGACTATATTGCCACCCGCGCAAAATTAATTACTGAAAAAGATCAAAAAGCATTGCCAGGCAACCCTGTTGAGCACTTAAGCTATGCAAATGATGATTCTTTTGAATTGCCCTCTACCTCGCATGTATCAATTGTGGATAGCAAAGGCAATGCTGTTTCAATGACCAGCTCTATTGAAATGGCGTTTGGATCAACAGTGATGGTTAATGGTTATATTTTAAATAATCAGCTGACTGATTTTTCACTCTCGCCGCGTAAAAATGGCAAGTTAGTGGCTAACAGAGTAGAAGCCCATAAACGTCCGCGCAGCTCAATGTCACCCGTGATGGTATTTAATCAAGATGGGAGCTTACGTTTAGTGGTCGGCTCTCCTGGTGGTAGTCGCATTATTGATTATGTAGCGCAAGTTGTTATTGGCGTTTTAGATTGGGATTTAAATGCGCAACAAGCCATTAATTTACCGCGAACCACTAATCGCAACGACTACACCAGCGTAGAGAAAGGCACTGCACTTGAAGCGGTGGTACCAAAGCTTAAAAAGCGCGGCCATGATGTGCGCGTGATTGACTTAAACTCTGGGCTGCATGCGGTAGAAGTTAAAAACAACCGTTTGTATGGCGCCGCCGATCCTCGCAGGGAAGGGATGGCATTATCGGATTTAAGTAATAATAAAGCCTCATTTAAATTCTAAAACATGTATAATCATCAGCAGGTTTGCAGCTAATGTATTACCTGCTGTTATTTATGTAACAGCTTAATAGTTAATGATTATTTGATTGAAAATAGTATGTTAACTAACGTAAAAAATTAGCAAATCTAAAAATAACTGACACTGTTGTAATCATTGCACACAGCAAACGCTGGTCTAATGCCCGTTTTAATTTTTATAAACTCACAACAGCCAGCTAACATATTCACCAAATATGAGTGGCTTTATACTAAAGTAGCGCTTGTATTTGTAAATTTTCAATGGTCTGACAAGCTTAAATGTCATTGCAATTTAGCCTTTAACAATGATAATGGCAGATCATTACTTAAGATTCAGTAAAGCTTGGAAATATGACTACAAATACCGATCCAAATTATCTTTATATTCCTTATTCTGGCCCAGGCCTAATTGAAACCCCACTATTGAATAAAGGAAGTGCTTTTAGCCAAAAAGAACGTGAACACTTTAATCTTGCTGGTTTACTTCCTCCTCGTTACGAAACAATAGAAGAGCAAGTTGAGCGTTGTTACCAACAATACTCAAGTTTTAACGACAACTTAAATAAGCACATTTATTTACGCGCCATTCAAGATAATAACGAAACGCTTTATTACCGTTTAGTGCGCGATCATATCGAAGAAATGATGCCTATTATCTACACCCCAACAGTGGGTGATGCCTGTGAAAAGTTTTCTGATATTTATCGCAGTGCCCGTGGTTTATTTATTTCCTATGAAGATCGCTTTCACATTGACGATATTTTACGTAATGCCACAAAAGGCAAAGTAAAAGTGATTGTTGTTACCGACGGTGAGCGTATTTTAGGCCTTGGCGACCAAGGTATTGGTGGCATGGGGATTCCAATTGGTAAACTTTCTTTGTATACCGCGTGTGGCGGTATTAGCCCAGCTTATACGTTACCGGTTATGCTCGATGTGGGAACCAATAACGAAAAATTATTAAACGACCCAATGTACATGGGTGCTCGCCATAAACGTATTGCACAAGACGAATACGATGAGTTTTTAGACTTATTCATTAAAGCAGTTAAACGTCGCTGGCCAAATGTGTTACTGCAGTTTGAAGATTTTGCTCAGCCTAATGCAATGCCATTATTAAAGCGTTACCGTAATGAAATTTGTAGCTTTAATGATGACATTCAAGGTACTGCGTCGGTTACTGTGGGGTCTTTATTAGCAGCATGTCGTGTTAAAGGTGCTAAATTATCAACTCAAAAAGTTGTTTTTGTAGGCGCAGGCTCTGCAGGCTGTGGTATTGCTGAACAAATTGTTAGCACTATGGTTGCTGAGGGCATCAGTGAAGCACAGGCACGCAGCCAAGTATTTATGGTTGACCGTTTTGGCTTATTAACAGATGGTATGCAAGGCTTACGCGACTTCCAACAAATGTTAGCGCAACCAACGAGCTGCCTAGCAGATTGGACTTACAGCGGCGAATACGCGTCATTATTAGATGTAATGCACTGTGCTGAACCAGATATTTTAATTGGCGTATCAGGCCAACCTGGTTTATTTACCGAACAAGTCATTCGCGCTATGCATGCTAAATGTGAATCGCCAATTATTTTCCCGTTAAGTAACCCATCTAAACAAGTAGAAGCCTACCCAGAAGATGTAATTAAATGGACTGATGGCAAAGCAATTGTTGCAACTGGCAGCCCATTCGACCCAGTTGTTTATAACGGCGTGACTTACCCAATTCCTCAATGTAACAACAGCTATATTTTCCCAGGTATTGGTTTAGGTGTAATTGCCGCTAAAGCAACGAGTATTACCGATGCGATGCTAATTATGTCGAGCGAAATGTTGGCTGAGTCGTCACCTTTAGCTAATACAGGTAAAGGCAGCTTACTACCGGCACTGACTGAAATTGAAACGCTTAGTAAACGTATTGCGTTTGCAGTGGCTAAAAAGGCAATTGAAGAGGGCGTTGCCCTTGAAATTTCAGACGATGCGCTGTGGGCAGCCATCGACAAAAACTACTGGTTACCAAAATACCGTAACTACAAACGTTGCAGCATTTAATTACAGTAGAGATTAAAAAAAACAGGCTTTTGCCTGTTTTTTTATGCTTGTTCATCTTTAATTAACCGCATAAGGTGTTAACTGATGCAATCAAATTTAAAAGGATAGACTTATGAAAACGCTTTCGATTTTAACCGCCGCATTACTCAGTACATCAGCTTATGCGAGCAACGCCCCAGAAGAGCCGCATATTTATGTTAAAGGTGAAGCTTCACTAACGACGATGCCGGATCATGTTTTATTAACGGTGGGCATTACTGAAATAGATAAAGACTTAATTGCAGCAAAAAAACAAACCGATACCACTATGGCCAGTGCAATAAGTTTAGTAAAAAAACTAGAGGTAGATGATGCGGATATTAATGCCGGTCAAATTTCTATATACCGTGATAACCAATATAATCGTGAAACAGGTAAACAAGAGTTTACTGGCTTTAAGGTATCAAGAACGCTCACCATTAAACTTTCTGCAATTAATAAATACCCTGAATTATTACAGAGCTTAGTTAATAATGGCATTAATGAAATTAGACAAACGCAATTTTTAGCTAGCAACTACGATGAGCTGCATAAAAAAGCACAAAAAATGGCAATTAAACAAGCCAAAGTCGCGGCAAAAGAGCTAAGTGACGACTTTGATGTAGAGTTAAAAGGCTTATATAGCGCGTCGTTAACCCCGCTTGATATGCCATCTACACCGTACATGCGCAGTGAAAAAGTAATGATGGCAGACAGTGCACCTGGTAATTATGTCCCTGATGCCTATCATGCGGGTGAAATTACAATTAGCGCGTCAAGCTATGCAATTTATTATATAGATTAGGGTTTGATGATCTTTCAATGCCAAATAGGCGCTGCCGAGGGCGATAACTCTTAGCCCCTCGGTAGAATAAATAGCTCTACAGAGCTTACTCGCTAATAGGTCGGTGCTGCTCAAAACGTGCCACCAACTGCTTACCTTGTAACTCACTGATTCGCACTATTGCTTGTAGCATATTTCTAATTTCTCGTCGGTCATACTCATTACAAATGTGCTGATTAATATCATCAACAATGGCACCTAAATAATTAAACACACTGTTTCGAGCTTCAACATCCTCGTTGGCAATAAACAAAATATTTTTAAATGCTTCAATAACATTGGTCATTACATAGGCATCTGCTTTGGCATAATTGCGCAAAGGAGTGAAGTTATCGTGCAGTAATTCATCAAAACTGGTTTCATGAAAATAGAGTAAAGGGGCTTCTTCTGGTTGATAACACGCGTAGTTAATCGCATTAATCTTTAGGCGAGCAATCAATAAAATACTCAGCATATCAATAGCTTTAACCGCTGTCCCCGGATCGTTAATCCCTGGGCTCATTGCTTTTACAGCAATTTCAGAAATTTGGGTTAATCCATAACGGTAATGATCGCTAATGTATTCTTCTATATAAAAAATAAAGCAGTCTAAAATTTTCTCTATTAACTCTTCGTTTTCACAAATGTCTTTATTACACTTTAAGAACGGGTAGCCTTTAACGGTAAAGTAACCTTGCTTAACGGTAATAAAAAGTTCTATTTTTTCTTCAGCCAAAATAGCACACAGCTTATTTGTGTGAACCCCTTTGTAGTAACCCTCAGTAGTACTTTTTATTGAATGCCAATTTGAAAATTCAGGAAAGTTATCAACGGGGTTATCGCCTTGTTTGTTGATGATGTCTTGGATCTCTTGTTTGGTTTGTCTAAATAAACCATTTAATACGTTATCAACCTGAATTGCTTTTGAAATAGAGTGAATAAAAAAAACGAACAAGCCCAAAGAAATCAAACCAAAAATTAACGCAAAGAGTACCCCTAATGAGGGTATTGCCGTATTTCCGTTATCTAACTTATTAATATTAATGAGCATTATAATAGAATAAATAATACTGCCTAAATAAAACCCTAATACCATTTGATGCGATTTACGGGTAATAAGCCCAGGAACGACTCTGGGTGACAAGCTAGCGCTGGCTGAATTTAAAACCACCATCACCATAGAAAAACTAAATACGGTTAACGAAATAATACTGCCAGCTAAGGTGCTTAATATGGTTCGTGCGTTTTCTGCACTGTCTACTAATACAAATGAGATTAATGATTTAAATTGCTTAATAGGGGCTAAATATTCAACAGACATAGTGAGTACAGCAAAAATTAAAAACGCAACAGACAGGAGTGAGGGATAAAAGCCAATACTGTTTATTATTTCACGATAGTGATTGGTGATTTTTGTTCTTAAATACATATTATCCTTACTTATTACTATTCCAATGTATAAATTACTCTAGCATAGTTCATGATAAAACTTCTGATTTACCGCTTAACTTATGTGTTATTATTGCTGAAAAATTAAATGGACTTTACTGTGATCATATCTAGCTATGCGGCCTTATTGGCCCTTTATTATATTTATTTGAGTGTTAATGTTATAAAAATACGTAAAGCCGAAGGGATTTCGTTAGGTAATGGCAGTAATACCGCGCTTGAACGTGCAACCCGAGCGCATGGTAATTTTATTGAGTACGTGCCCATTAGCTTAATTTTAGTTTTTTTATTGGAGTATCAAGGGTTAGCTAGTCATTATGTGCATGCACTAGGCGGTTTATTATTTATCAGCCGTGTTGTTCATGGTTCTGCCATTATTAACAATAATTTAAAGGCACGTGGATTGAGCATGATGAGCACCTTTGCTATTGTGATAATAAGCGCGGTGTTATTACTTTTAAGTAGATAAACGATTATGCGGTTAGCTATTGTTTTTACATGTGTTTATTTTTTCAGTTCGCTGACATCATTTGCATGGGCAATAGAAAATAATAGCAAAAACACCGTTTCTAGTTTGCATGTTGTATACCCCAAAACAATGCGCAGTGGTGAAGATGAAATATTATATCCGTTAGTACTATTAAGAACAGCTCTGCAATTCAGCGGAGAAAATTTTACATTACAACCCTCAAGTATTTCGATGCCACAGAGCCGCGCGTTAAAGCAAATTCTTCATAATGATGAAATAAACGTAGCTTGGACCATGACCTCTAAACAGCGTGAGCAACAATTACTACCCGTTAGAGTGCCTATATTTAAGGGGTTATATGGGTGGCGTGTTTTGGTAACTACACAGGATAAAGTGAATACCTTATTAAACATCAATACCCTTAGCGACTTTAAAAGCATACACTTCATTCAAGGGCATGATTGGCCTGACACACAAATACTGCAGGACAACGGTTTAACTGTATCGACATCAATCGAATATAATTCGTTATTTAATATGTTGATAAAAGGCCGAGGTGATGTATTTCCTCGTTCTGTGTTAGAGGTTGAAACTGAGCTCAATACCTTTAAAGATGAAGCCGGTGCTAACCTCACGATAGTGCCACACTTATTGTTGCAATACCCAAGTGCGATCTACTTCTTTTTTAGTAAAGAAAAGCCCGAAATAGCGCAAGCGGTTGAGAAAGGCTTAGCTATTATGCGTAAAAACGGTGAGTTTGATCGTTTGTTTAAGGCTTATCATCGCAGTGCGATTGAGCATGCAGATATAAAAAATAAAATTATCATTAAATTAAAAAACAATCAGTTACCCGCATTAACACCCCTTAATGATGCATCACTTTGGTATTCAGAAAAAGACATTTAAAACGCCATGACACAAAAAATATTTATTATTGGTTTACCACGCACTGGGACGACTAGCGTATGTAATGCATTTTTAGATTTTGGTATACCTACTGCCCATACTGCTTACACTAACGCTTGTTTTGAAAATGCGGTGGCTATCGCAGACACACCTGTATTTAACGATTATCAAACATTAGATAAATATTACCCAGGTTCTAAATTTGTATATTTAAAGCGAGAACTTAGCGCGTGGCTGCCTTCAATCAAACAGCTTTTAGTGCGTATGCATACTAATTTAACGCGTGCTGATGGGGGCTTTAATATTCATTTAAAGCGCTGTTACTTAAATACGTTTAGTGATTTTTCACTCGAAAACATTAATCAGGATGAATATTTAACTAATTGTTATAACACTCACTTTAATAGTGCTAATGCTTACTTTGCTGACCGGCCTAATGATTTTTTAGCCATTGATATAGCAAATCCCGAGAGTTTTAATAAGCTATGTGAGTTTTTAAATATTACCAGCAGCTTAGCTGGCTTTGAAAAAATGAACATGGGCGGTAAAGTCACTGCATGGAATGATATAAAGCACCCATTAAAAATTGAGTCAACGTCGAAAGGGCGGATTGATAAGTTTTTGCCTTATGAAAGTTAAATTTAAATCGCGATCAAAGATTTTTATTTTTAAATACGCTAAAATCTACGCATTATTTTATAAGTTGTATCCCTATGTTTGAATTAAAATACCACACGCCATTTGAATGGACCGAAGTTGTTTTAGCTGACTTCGAAACCTTTTTACAAGACCACGCTGCTGCTGAGAAAAAAGCATCTGGCATGGCTATGTCAATGCTTTCACATTATCCGGATAAGCGTAAATTAGTTAAAGCCATGACTGACTTAGCTCTTGAAGAGTTAATTCATTTTAAACAAGTGCTTAAACTATTAATTGAACGCGATACTAATTTGGGTGATGATAAAAAAGATCCATACATTAAACAAATTCGTGCACACTTTAGGCATGGTCGTGACGGTTTTTTAATGGACAGACTATTAGTAGGTGGGGTAATTGAGGCGAGGGGACATGAACGTTTTTCTTTAGTTGCCGAGGCACTACCTGAAGGAAAAGAAAAAGATTTTTATGTCGCAATTGCTAAATCAGAAGAAAAACATAAAAATTTATTTGTGGAACTCGCCTACGAATACTTTGATAAGCAAGAAGTTAACGAACGCTTAGACGAGCTACTAACAATAGAAGCCGAAATTTGTAAAAACATTCCTTTTACAGCGGCTCTTCATTAAAAATTACGGTATGTTGTTTTAAAAGCAAAAGTAACATACCAACTTTTCAATTTATAACTGCTCCCTTCATACTAATTAAACAATCAAATAAACCCCAAGTAGATCAACTTTACTGCGCTTACTTTACACAGCCTACTCATAAACAGCTATTATGAATTATTAAAGTTTAGCTTGTCGAAGGATGTGAACCGATGCAACCAATTAAACACATTGCCGTATTAACCTCAGGGGGCGATGCGCCTGGGATGAACACCGCATTATTTGCCATAGTAAAAACCGCTCAACAACATGGAATAAAAGTGTCGGGCGTTCGAAAAGGGTTTGAGGGTTTAATTGATAATGATTTAGTGACACTTGATTGCAAAAGCCTACAACAAACCATGCACTTAGGTGGTACTGTGTTAAAAACAGCGCGTAGTGAAAGATTTAGAGGTTACGCCGGTAGAAATCTAGCACTAGCTACAATTGAACATAATAATATTGACGCTTTAATTGTGATAGGTGGAGATGGCTCATTTAGAGGGTGTTTATGGTTATCACAAATTACTAACATACCGTATATAGGCATTCCAGGCACTATTGATAATGATATTGCGGGTACAGATTACACCTTAGGGTTTGATACAGCAGTAAACACATCAATGCAATGTATTGATAATATTAGAGATACTGCAGAATCACATAATAGGGTGTTTGTTATTGAAGTAATGGGACGTGATTCTGGTTATATTGGCACTTATGCCGGTTTAACCTCTGGCGCCGATTCGATATTAATACCTGAAAGTGATGAAGACATAACTTATTTAGTGAATAAAATTAGTGATTATCACAGTGAGCATGCTTTTATTGTGGTGGTATCTGAAGGTGATGAAATTGGCGTTGAGCATATATGTGAGAAAATAAGTATCGTTAATCCCAGTATAGATTTGCGCGTAACTAAGCTAGGGCACTTACAACGCGGCGGTAATCCATCTGCAGCGGATCGTATGTTAGCAATAAGATTAGGCGTACACAGTGTTAAGGCTTTATGTGCTGGAGAAAGCGCTAAAATGGTGGGTATTTTAAATAACAAAGTATCAAATACTCCTATGCAAGATGTTGTAAAACAACATGTTATAAATGAAGAGCTGCAAGGGCTGTTATCTGTATTTTGCCGCTAACGACTAATTAAAGAGGAATAATGACCAATGCGAGATAATAAAAACTCTAAAATGACGATTATTAAAGGTATTACAATAAGTTTTTTATTTGCCGGTTCAACAGTCGTATTGGCCAAAGATGATTGTGCAAATTTAACGGGGTGTGCGAAAAAATGCCTGTGAAGTTAACCACCAGTTATTAACTGCAAAACGCCAAGGTAATTCACACCAAGTTGCAGGTCTTAATAAAGCACTCAATAATACAAACGAATACTGCACCCAGGATGGATTAAAAGCAGAGTTACAACAAAAAATAGATGATACCAATAGCGAAATTGAAGAATATAAAACCGGTCTTAAAAAAGCTAAGCGTTAAGGTAAGCATGACAAAGTTAAAAAGTATCAGCAAAAGCTAAACGACGAAACTAAACAGCTTAAGCAATTAATTGATTAGCTAAATAGTTTGGTTGATTAAAATGTCATTACAACGTTTTTATATTTAATAAAGTAGAGCATATTACTATAAATAAATAATGTGCGAATAAAAGGGCTAAAATACCATGTTTATAAGTGACGTAATTGCCGACAGTTAGATTGCTTAAGTACACATTTATGCTATTTAACATAATATAAATTATAGGTAGTAATGTGCCTATATATAAGCAGCGCTCTATTTTAAAAGCTTCAAGCTCACTAAGTCCAATACTAGACGGTATCGGACATTAGGTGGCTTTAAACAACTATTATGGTTATTCATAGTTATCACCTTGAGGTTCCTTAATGCTTAGCTTAATATTAAAGCACAAGCCGTAAAAAACATTGAAGTATTCATATGGAATTTGTACGCCCACTCGAACCAATTTTAATTATTGATGATGTTAAACAGATCCGCGCTGATTTAAGCCAAGTATTAGCCGGTTTAGGTTTTGATGACATCATTGAGTGCGATAATTTTAATTGTGCTAAACCTCTGCTTATTGAAAAATCACCCAACGTTATATTCTTAGATGTTGATTTACCTGATTCTGAAAGCATTGAAATTTTAGAGTCGATTAACAACGAACACCCTCATGCACATGTTGTTATGTGTTCAGGCCACAATAGCTTTGAAACAGTGCAAAATACCTGGGAGCTAGGCGCAAAAGAATTTATAGCTAAGCCCTTTAACGCGCAAAAAGTTGATGCGGTAATGAAACGTTTAGAACTCATAGATTAAAGGAAATTATGCAGCACATTGTTACAACAATAATTGATGACCTATCTACCGTTATATTTGGTAAACAACAACAAATAAAATTAGCGTTAGCCTGTTTATTTAGTGAAGGCCATTTACTAATTGAAGACTTACCCGGCATGGGAAAAACCACTTTGTCGCATGCATTAGCTGCAGTACTGGGGTTATCGTATCAGCGTATACAATTTACCAGCGATTTATTGCCCGCTGATATTATTGGCACCAATATATTTAATAATAATGAACATAGTTTTTCATTTCATAAAGGCCCGATTTTCAGCCAAGTGGTGCTCGCTGATGAAATAAATCGCGCGGGTCCTAAAACACAAAGTGCTTTATTGGAGGCGATGGAAGAACACCAAGTAACAGTAGATGGAGAAAAGTATCCGCTCCCTACTCCATTTTTTGTAATTGCGACTCAAAATCCATTATATCAAGCAGGTACATACCCGTTACCAGAATCACAACTAGATCGTTTTTTAATGCGAATTAGTTTAGGGTTTCCACCTAAAGATGCAGAAAAACGGTTACTGTTTAATAATCAAAAACGTGACTATTCGCAGTTACCGCAGCGAATTGAACAACATCAACTTAAGCAAATTCAAGATGCTATATCAAATATCTCGCTAAGTTCGCCGGTGGTTGATTATATAATTGAGTTAGTGACTTATACTCGTGAGTCTCAAACATTAACGACTTCGCTTTCCCCAAGAGCCAGTATGGCACTGGCTAAATCGGCCAAAGCGTGGGCCTATATTGAAGGCCGTGACTACGTATTACCCGAAGATGTACAGGCTGTTTTTTCAAGTGTGTGTCAGCATCGATTAGGTTTACATAGTGATGCGGGCGATACACAAATAGCGGCCATTTTAAAACATGTTTTAGTGCCCGTTTAGGTAAATGCGTATTTATAAATTTAAGCGCCCTACTTTTATTCACGATATAAAAAGCGCGATTTTAACGGCCTTATTAAAAAATAAGCACAAAAAAAATAGCATCACCTTAAAACATAATACTATTTATGTTTTACCATCCACGCTTGGCGTTTATTTTAGCGTTGTTGCATCATTAAATTTTGTAATGGGGGTTAATTATCAAAATAATTTAATTCTGTTTATGGCTTATTTAATGTTTGTGATTATAATTTTTGCATTGTTATTGGGCTACAGTAATGCCAGAGGTTTAACTGTCAGCTTTAAATACGCCATTGACAGTTTTGCGCCTCAGACACCACAGCTAGTTTGGCAAATAGAAGCCGATGATCCTTGCCAATCCATTACATTGAGTTACCCCAAGGATTTAAAAAATGCGTGTTACATTACGCGCGTTAAAAATGAAGTAATAAAATGCCAATTATCATTACCTTACACCAAGCGAGGCTGTTACAAGTTAAAGCCAATAAAAATTGCCAGTAATTACCCCTTTGGTTTAGTCAGTGTGTGGAGTTATATACAACCGAATAAAGCAGTGTATGTTTATCCGTCAATAATTAAAACAACAAATCAAAAACACCAAAACTTAGTTGCAAATAATACCGATGAAGGCACTGAAAAACATAAAGGTGATGATGAATTTGAAAGTTTAATTACTCATTTGCCAGAAATGGGGTTACAGCGAATATCATGGAAGCACTATGCAAAAACACAGCAATTACTTGTAAAACAATTTAGTGACTTTAAATCAGCGGATGCACAATTCGATTTTAACTTAGTCACGGGCGATACCGAACAGCGTTTAGGGCAACTCTGTTTTTTAGTTTGCCAAGCATTTGAAAGTGATATTAATTATTCTTTAAAACTTCCTAATAAATTAATCACCACCAATTCAGGCAAGCTGCATCATCAGCGTTGTTTACAAGCGTTAAGCCAAGTCGGTAATGATAATGAATGAGATTAAAAACCATCGCGTTATTAACTTTGCTCTATCGTTTATTTATTTAGGGCTAGTCAGTTTTTTTACAGAGCACTTACCCCTGCCCTTTATTGCAATGCTTAGCGTGTTATGTGGCTGGAATGTTTATTTAACAGTTAAACAAAAGCAGAAACCCAACGCGTGGTTTGCTAATGGATTGGCCGCCATTGCATTAATTATTATGCTAAGCAGCATAGGCTTTAAAGATACCGTCGTATTGTTTGTAGCCATGCTGTTATTGTCGTGTGTTTTTAAATTATTGCAGGCAAAATCAAAACAGCATTACCAATTGATCATTACCCTTACGTTCTTTTCACTCTCAGCGGTGTATCTGTTTAGCCAAACCATTTTTACTACCTTAGTTATAAGCACCTTCTATATTTTAAACTTTGCGGTGCTAGGGTTATTAGAGTCTAGTCATAGCTTAAAACTCTCTTCAAAACAAAGTGCTAAAATTATGCTACTGGCTTTTCCTTTAGCCGTAATACTTTTATTATTTTTACCTAAACTTCCGGCATTTTGGCAACTACCTGGTCCAAAAATGGCACAAACAGGATTATCTGAACAAGTCGATCCGTTTGATATAGCTAAGTTATCAAATTCTGATGAACTGGTATTTAGAGCAAAATTTAATGGTACACCACCCCCTACGCCCTATTATTGGCGCGCTATTGTACATGATGAATTTAATGGTGCAGCGTGGAAAACATCCTCCTTTTTAAAGCAAGCGTTGATATTACCCGCTAAAAAAAGCACGAGTGAAAATGAGGCTCAGTATACGGTTATAGCTGAGCCTGCTATTTCAGATTGGCTATATGGGCTTGGTTTTTCAAGTAGTGAAAGCCCCAATGTTATTGCCAATGCTTTAGGTTTATTACGTAAACAACAATATAAATCCAAGGTTTTACAATATGCAGTTAATAGTGAACCGTTATCAAGTACATCGCTTAATAAGTCCCAACAGCGGTTTTATAGCCAATTAACTGTTAGTAATAATCAAAAATCTCATCAGTTAGCGCAACAATTAAAAAATAATAGTGCCAATGCCGATGAATTTTTTAATCAACTTTTAAGCTATTTTTCTAAAAATGAATTTAGCTATACACTTACACCCACCCCCATGCGCGGCGAAAATACGCTCGATCAGTTTATGTTTAATAATAAGCGCGGCTTTTGCGGGCATTATGCCAGTGCCGCTGCCTTTATTTTTAGAAGTGCAGGTATTCCTGCGCGTGTTGTCAGTGGCTATTTAGGAGGCGAGCTAAATAAAAACAGTGATTACATGACTATTCGTCAATACGATGCGCATGCCTGGGTTGAAGTATATACCGGCGCGGGTTGGAAAATATTTGATGCCACGGCGGTAGTCGCACCCGAACGGTTAAACGGCTCCTTGTCACAAAGTGCTACCCTTAATGACGAATTCAAAAATAATATTAACTTTGGGCTCGTTAGTTTAAGTAACTATGCCGCTATTAATTGGCTTAGACTTGAATTAGAAAACTTAGATTATCAATGGTCTAGTTGGGTACTTGGGTTTGATAAAGACAAGCAACAAGATTTATTTGCAGCCTTATTTGGTAATAAGTTCATTTGGCTGGTGCCACTTGGGGTTATTATTATTTTAATTTTGAGTTTTACGGCTTACTTTATTTATTTAAACCGCCCTAAAGCCGCAAAAAAACAACCACCACTGGTAAATGAGTATTATGAAATTATTTGTTGGGCTAATAAACACGCGATTAGCTATCCTGAAAATGCCACGCCAACCCAAACTTTAGAACATATTAGCAACCAAGCTCCCCATGCAGAGCAACAAATAACCGCTTTTTGTGAGTTATTTAAGCAAGTGCGCTATGCAAGACATCCATTTACTAAAGAACGTAAAAATCAGGCTAAAGATCTGATAAAATTAATTAAATCTACAAAACAGAGAAATCTATGAACGCAGTAATTATCGGCGTTATTTTGATGCTGGGACTCACTTTAGTCCGTGTAAATGTGATTGTTGCAATGACAATAAGTGCACTGGTTGCCGGATTAACCGCTGGCATGGGATTGAAAGAAAGCATTGATGCTTTTAATTCAGGATTATCGTCAGGTGCAGAAATAGCGCTCAGTTATGCTATGTTAGGCGCATTTGCCGTCGCAATTTCTAAGTCAGGCCTAACACGTATTTTAGCTGCGAAGTTATTAGCTAAAGTTAATGCACAAACAGGTTCGAGTGAAACCCTGCTCAGCTATTTTATCCTGTTTATTATTTTGATTTGTGCTATTTCTTCACAAAATTTAGTCCCTGTTCATATTGCGTTTATTCCTATTCTAATTCCGCCGCTATTAGTGGTGTTTAACAAATTGCGATTAGACAGACGCGCTATTGCTTGTATTTTAACCTTTGGTTTAGCCACCTCGTATATGGTACTCCCTTATGGGTTTGGTGGAATTTATTTATACTCTATATTACATAAAAACCTAGTAGATAATGGCCTTGAAATAGTCAATACCAGCGTACCTTTGGCAATGATTATTCCTGCTATTGGCATGTTCGTGGGGTTGTTAATTGCGCTGTTTATTACTTATAGAAAACGCCGAGAATATACAAATACCGCCCTTACCGTTGAGAGTAAACAAACAGAAATTGATAACCCCAAAAAAGTAATGATGGTTGGTTTATTTGCTGTTGTTGCGTCGTTAATTGCTCAAAATGCCAGTGGCTCTATGATATTAGGCGGCCTAGTTGGCGTGGTTATATTTAGTGTATTTGGTGTGGTTAAGTGGGAAGAAAACGGCGACGTATTTAGTAAAGGCGTGGCAATGATGGCCATGATTGGCTTTATTATGATCTCAGCACAAGGTTTTGCCGCGGTCATGAAAGAAACCGGACACGTAGCCAGCTTAGTTCACAGTAGCGCCGCAATTTTTGATGGTAATAAGCCGATGGCTGCGGCTGTAATTTTATTAGTCGGCTTATTTATAACGATGGGAATAGGCAGCTCGTTTTCAACGGTACCTATTATTGCCACCTTATTTGTTCCTTTATGTTTAGAGCTAAACTTTTCCGTAATGGCAACCGCTGCTCTTGTTGGTACTGCTGGCGCATTAGGTGATGCCGGCTCCCCTGCCTCCGACTCCACGTTAGGGCCAACTTCCGGCCTTAATGCTGATGGTCAGCACGACCATATTTGGGATTCGGTTGTTCCAACTTTTATTCACTTTAATTTACCGCTATTGGTATTCGGCTGGATAGCCGCCATGGTACTTTAATTTTTAAAAGGTGTGCTTTGTGCACGCCTTTTTATTTTGAAATTTACACCCTCCTTTTTACTCATTATCCCAAACAAACATTAATGCTAAGTTTGCAGCATTAAGAAATATAGTATGATGTGTTCTTATTGGTTTTAATATAAGCACCTAGTTTGGTGCTTATATTAATTTACTATTTCGCGTTATAACTCAAAGCCATGTAGCATTTTATCGCATACTACCGGTGTTGGTCTGTGGTTATCATCCACAGCAACAAAAGTAAAACTACCCGTAATAGCAGAATGCTTATTATCTTTGTGCATGGTTTCTAGGAATATTTCAACATCTACCTTTAGGCTGGTATTCCCTACATGCGACACTTTTGAGATTAATTCAGCAAATGAACCTGCCGGAATAGCCTCTTTAAAATCTACCCTATCAGATGAAATAGTCACTAATGGCTTACGGCAAAAACGGGTAGCTGCTATAAAAGCAACCTCATCCATCCACGCTAATGCATCACCACCAAATAGCGTATTGTGGTGATTAGTACGCCCAGGAAATACCGCTTTTGTAACCGATGTGGTCGAATCTTTTATACGCTGCGCAATAATTGCTTCGCGCTCTACTTGAGTCATAATCTCTACTTTTTGTTTGCTAATGTATCTTGCATCAATAATGCAGGGTCAAGGCGTTCACCTTGCCAATTAAATCGCCAATCTAAATGCGGGCCAGTTACACGGCCCGTAGCACCTATTTCAGCCACTTTCATACCTTGTGTAATTTTATCCCCCACTTTTACATCTAGCTTGCTTAAATGAATATAAGTCGAGGTAACACCGTGACCATGATCTAAAATTAATGTGCCACCTGAGTAATATAAATCTGGTTCAGCAAATACCACGGTACCGCTGATCGGCGCATACACAGGAGAGCCTGTTTTATTTGCTATGTCTAAACCAAAGTGTGGTCTGCGTGGTTCACCATTAAAGTAACGCTGGCTTCCATAAACACCTGAAATACGGCCCTCGGCAGGCCTAAGCACAGGCTGTAAAAAGTACTCTAGGTCAGAGTTAACAGCGCGCGCTTTTCTTACCGCGACCGCTTCACGGCTAATACGTTCACTGACCGCTTTTGGTGGCGATACATATTTTTTTGCAACACCGGTTATTTTATCGATGTTGTAGTCACGAAGGGTTATAACTAAATCTTGGCTGTGGTTTTTTCCACTTTTATCAACCCATGATAAAGTGTGATTTGGTTTTGCATCACGACCAAAACCAAATACAAATAAGCCAGTATCAGATAACTTTAATGGCTTATCATTTAAGCTAACCGATTTTGCGTTATTTAATTGCCCTGTAACCAAGCCGCCTTGAGTTAAATGCCCTTTTAGTTCAACTGCCAAAGCACTAAAACTAAATGATGCAATTAACGCTGACACTAATAAGGATTTAAGCATAACTAATTGACCCTTTGCCAACGCCTTCATAAGCGGTAATTTTTACGTCTTTTTCTGGATGCTGCAGTTTTACTTGGCCGGCAATAAACTCAGCAATACATTCTACTGTGGTATCTATTGGTAAAATGTCGCAACGCGATTCGCTAATAGCCATTTCAAAGTAACCTTGCGCCGCAGTATACGCAAAACAAACATCATCACTTTTAGCTGAGATATGTTTTAATTCAGAGGCGTTTATTTGATCTTCGCTAGATGCCAAGTAAATATCACGCCATTTATCAGCCCACTGTTTTTGCAAACGAGGCATAGAAATACCGCCAAGGCTTATACCAATTTGTGAGCGATGACCATGAATAATACGCTGGCAATTACCGTCATGCTTTTTAAGGCCATGGCTGTAGTGGTAGTAAAAACTTTGGCTGTGCTCAGGCTTTAATGCCAGTTCAATTTTTTCAATATTATCAGGAAGCTGTGGCAGTATTGTGGCAACTAAATACTCTGTAACCGACTCAATGGTTATCTTATCGGTATCTATCAGGCAAAAAGCTTGATGAGGCGCACTCATTGCAAGGTGCTTATTCTCACCAAATGTACAATCTAATGTTTTATGATCAGCAAATTCATTAATGCTACCGTTTAGGTTATTTGGAACAGCTAAACGGTGATCAATACACTCATCAATAATGCCTTTTATTTGCTTTTTAACTAAGCCAAAGTCTAAAACCATAGACTCTTCATTTAGTTTGCCATGTAAAGTCAAATCAACAATCCAACTTTCGCCAACTGCACCGCGTTTATTGCATAAGTAAGAAAAATCAATCACAGTGAGTGAGTTAACAAAAAGGGTCATAAATTTCCTTTAAACTGATTAAAAGTCAGCCCTAATTATAATGATTTCTGTTAGTAATTGCGCGGTTTAATCATACTAAAATCAGTTGCATTGTCTGATTGGCTATATTTAAACCATTTTTTAACTGCTCCGAGTTGTTTAGCGTACAAGTGTACGCTAAAGTACGTGGCAATTTCTAAGCAAAGATAAAGTGTTATGGAACCTAAAAATAGCTATACAAAAGAAGATTTGATCCTTTGTGGTCAAGGTGAAATGTTTGGTGAAGGAAATTGTCGTTTGCCAAGTGACAACATGTTAATGATGGATCGTATCATTTCAATTACCGATGACGGTGGTGAACATGGTAAAGGTCAAATAGTTGCAGAGCTAGATATCGATCCTAGCCTTTGGTTTTTCGACTGTCATTTTAAAGGCGACCCAGTAATGCCTGGTTGTTTAGGCTTAGATGCTATGTGGCAACTTGTGGGCTTTTTCTTAGGTTGGTCTGGTGGTCCTGGTCTTGGCCGCGCATTAGGTGTAGGCGAAGTTAAATTTACTGGTCAAATATTGCCAACGGCAAAAAAAGTTACTTACCGTCTCGATATGAAACGCGTTATTAAACGTAAGTTGTTTATGGGTATGGCTGATGGCACTGTTGAAGTAGACGGCCGCGTTATATACGAAGCAAAAGATTTAAAAGTGGGCTTATTCCAAGACACTAGCGCGTTTTAATTTTAACGCACGCAAAAAAGCCTCTAACTAGAGGCTTTTTTGCTTAAATTCGTTGTGAGTTTATGTTTTATACATATTGCGATTTTCTATTGCCTCGCGCCAACCACCAAGCCACTCAGACTTAGGATCAACTTGTTGATAAGGGCAGTGCTCTTTTGAGCGACCAGCTAAACCAGCTTTAAAACCTTGAGAATGAGCTCTTTCTAAACGATCTCTTTTCTGTCTCTTCATCGGTAAAATCCTCACTTTTATATTTATATTTTTGTAGCATTAAGTTCATCTACATTTAATAAATAGCCAACAAAAATGTTTAATTCAAACACAAAATACAATTAATTTGTTTGACTTTAACTAAGCTGCTGATGCAATGATAAATTAATTAAAAAATAAATTTATTGCTCACACTTAGTCAACTTTAACCTATATAACTTTATTTAAATGTTCCGACATATCGGCTCAAAAACACATAAGTGTCATATTTGTGACTGGCAACATAAGCTAAAGTTCCTCATTAATTTGTAATCGAAAAATGAACAGATTTCGTTGTTTTAAAAAGATTGCAAATAAACACTTGATTATTTAAAACCGATCGGTCTAATATAAGTTATGAATAAAATATCAGCAGTTACAAATAGGCGTGGCCGCCCACCCAAAATAGCCAGAGACAACGCAGACACTAAAGCGTTGCTCCTTCGTGTGGGATTAGAAACCCTTACTGAGTTTGGTTTTAGTGCCACAGGGCTCGACACCATATTAAAAAAAGCCAAAGTCCCTAAGGGCTCGTTTTATCATTACTTTAAAAATAAAGAAGCATTTGGCTTAGCTTTGGTTGATGCGTACGACACGTTTTTTATAGCTAAACTTAAGTTTTATTTAGAGCAACCTGAAGTACCGCCCCTAGAACGCATTGTTAACTTTACCCAAAGTGCTATAGCTGGGATGCTAAAGTATGATTACAAACGCGGTTGTTTAGTAGGCAATTTAAACCAAGAACTCAATCATTTAAGTGACGAGTTTAAAATACGCCTAATGCAGAGTTACCATGCTTGGCAAACACAGTTAACACAGTGTTTAGACTTGGCTCAACAGCAACACACTATTAAAACTGATGTTGATACTACACAAATGAGTGAATATTTTTGGATTGGTTGGGAAGGCGCAGTAATGCGAGCTAAACTAACCCAATCAAGTAAGCCACTTACTTTATACACAGAAATGTTTTTACGCGCATTACTTAGGGTCTGTTGATCTTTCAAGGTTAAATTTGCAGCAGTCTGTTTGGTATTTAGGCAAGGCAGAGCCTATGTGGTGTGGTTATTCCCCATAAATAGGCGATAACGCAGCATCAATT
>NZ_PNCV01000076.1:0-23632 GCF_005886925.1 Pseudoalteromonas sp. S3260 | reverse complement strand
CTAACTAAAAAAATATAAAGTGTTGTTTATGTATCGCTGTAAAAAGCTGTGTGCGGCTTTTTTATTAACAACATACATAGAGCCTCTTAAGTCTGGTACACCAACAGATAGGGTGATGACTTAAGGACCGAGATTTAACCGCCACGATGGGGATTAAATATTGAAAGGTAATAATTCAACTCAAACTTTAATTTATATGCGTTACGCAGATAAACACCTTGAGCAAAACTATACCAAAGAGTTCGGTAAATGATATTTTACGTTCGAACATTATAAAACATCGCTGAAACAATCACTAAGAGAGTTAAGATGTTTATATCTAACACGTTTACTTACTTAAACAATAAACTTTATTAGATAACTAATTATTCGAACACGAAGTATAATACGTTAAAATAGCCGCTTAGATCAAGGCTAAAATTAAAGCTAAATAGGTCATAACAGACAAGGCATGCACATTTTGCAATAGATATCATAAAGTTAGACTACTATAAATAGTAATTATAGAGACTATAACTTTGATAACACTCTCACAAAAGACGTTAACACTAAATAAATAAACATTATTTATTAGCTAAATTTAATTTACACGTGTATACCCACTGTATTACTGGTTGGTAACCGTTATACTTTTAAACATTATTAAAATTAAGGAGTTTTTACTCTATGTCAGCAATTTATATAGCCGGTATTGCACTGTGTTCAGTGTTAGCCCAATGGGTCGCTTGGGCGTTTAGAGTACCCGCTATTCTGTTTTTATTGCTTACAGGGCTTTTATTAGGGCCATTTAGTGGCGTATTAGACCCTGATGCATTATTAGGTGATTTACTTTTTCCTGTGGTCTCTTTGAGTGTCGCTGTGATTTTATTTGAAGGGTCCTTAACTTTACATTTTCGAGAACTTAAAGGGATCAGTAAAGTCGTCAGAAACCTCTGCTCTATTGGTATGCTTACAACTTGTATTGTTATTAGTTTTAGCGCCTATTGGTTACTCGAGTTAAATTGGCGAGTTGCTGCAGTACTTGGCGCTGTGCTTGTTGTTACGGGGCCAACCGTTATTGCTCCATTACTTAACTCGATGCGACCTACCCAGGATATCGATCGTATTTTACGCTGGGAAGGCATAGTAATAGACCCCATTGGCGCTTTATTTGCAGTGTTAGTGTTTGAAGCCGTAATGCTGGTTGGTCAGGGTGAAGTACTTAGCCACACTATCGTTGCACTGGTTAAAACCGTTGGCGTTGGTTTAAGTATTGGTGTGGTTTCGGGTTGGATCACGACGCAACTAATGCGCCGAGAATGGCTGCCATTTGAGCTACATAAGTTTGGTATTTTAGCGTTAGTGTTAATTAGCTTTTCTATTTCAAACCACATAAGCCATGAGTCAGGCTTACTGGCTGTGACGGTGTTTGGCATTTGGTTAGCTAATCAAGATGACTTGGAAATAGATTCGGTACTCGAGTTTAAAGAAGATTTGTCAATGATTTTAATCTCGACTTTATTTATTTTATTGGCCGCAAGACTACAACTCTCTGATTTAATGATGCTCGACAGCGACGTATTTATATTTTTAGCTATTGTGCTATTTATCGCCCGCCCATTGTGTATTGCTATTTCAACCTTTGGTACAGACTTACCGATGAAATCGCGCCTAGTACTTGCTTGGATTGCACCTCGCGGTATTGTTGCAGCAGCCGTTGGTTCAGTATTTGCGCTGAGTATGATGGAAGCGGGAGTGGCCGATGCCGAAAAAATGGTGCCACTCATATTTACTGTTATTATTGTTACTGTGGTACTGCAAAGCTTAACGGCTATCCCTGTTGCGAAACTACTTGGAGTGCGTCAACCATCCCCTAATACTATTTTAATCATTGGTGCAAACCATGTATCGCGTGCAATTGCACGTGGCTTAAAAGAGCAAAATATTCCTGTTCATCTATCAGATCCTGCTTGGGAGAACTGTAGAATGGCGCGCATGGATGGCCTGCCTTGTTATTACGGTAACCCGCAATCGGAGCATGCTGAACGTTATTTACCTTTAACCACGATTCGCAGTGTTTTAGCGCTTTCACCTAATCGCCACCACAACGCATTAGGGGTGCAGTACTTCTCTCATTTATTAAATGAAAAAAATGTATTTTCACTACGTTCCTCTTCATCACATGCTAAAGCAAATAAAGACAGCGCGACGTTTTTATCACGACAAATTCTGTTTGGTGAAAACGGCGCATATGCACGCTTAAGCAGTGTTATTGCCAAAGGCGGTAAAGTGAGTGCAACACGTATATCTGAAGAGTTTAGCTGGCAGCAGTATTTAGAAATGAATCCTGAAGCGATCCCACTGTTTATTCTCAAAGGGGATAAAGACAGTGATGAAGACGCACCAGTGAAAATGAGGCCTTTTACCAGTGATATGGAAAAGCCACCACAAGAGGGTGAACGAGTAGTTGCATTGCAACCGCCTAAAATATCGCTATTAAAAGATCCGGCCAATAACAAAGCCAAAGACAATAAAAAAGACGAGTAATAACTAAAAAGCGAGAGTGCTAAAAAAGCACTCTCGCTTTTTTATTTACAAACCTAAACTCTGATTAAGAGATTTACTAACATATTAAATCATAGTCATAATTAGGTTTATTTTCTCTAGCTGGAGTTTAGGTTACATAGGTAAGCGCGCGCGGGTAACGACACTAGCTGGCATTTTTTCAGCAAGTTTAGTTAATGCTCGCTCTATTTTTTTATGTGTCGCTTTATCGGCTACCGTGGTGTTAAACAGCCAACGATAAGCATCTTCAAAGTCTCTTGGACTACCATAGCCTTGATTAAACAAGCCCACTAATCGTAATTGAGCTTTTAAGTTACCTTGCGCTGAGGCCTCACGGAGGTAGGTTATTGCCATGGCTTTGTCTTTTTGGACTAACTGCCCAACATCGTAGTAGCGACCTAGTTGCTCTAATGCTGCCGCTAAGCCCTGCTCAGCCGCTTTTTTCATGTAATACACACCTAGAGCTACATCACGCTCAACACACACCTTGTAGGCGAGCATATCACCGTATAAAAATTGATACGACGGCAATGCCATTTTATTGGCTCGCGCTTCTATATCTTGCACTAACTGGCAATTATCTGCCTTCACGCGGGCTAGATGAGTGTTCTCATTAATTAAAGCTATTAACTCAGATTCGGTATACAGCGGCACAGCTGCAGGGCTTTCTTCAGCTAAGCTATTGCTTATATTAAATAAAGAAAGTGTAAGTAGTGATAATGACCACACTGAGCAACGAGAAGATAAACGCATATTAACCACTTAAAAAATAAACTTACCAAATAATATACAAAGATCGTTCCACTATTAATAGGTGTGCTTTTTTATAGGCATAAAAAAAGCTGCACATGGCAGCTTTTTTTCAACTTAAACCCAATTATGCAAATGGGCTACGAAGTATCATGGTTTCAACACGATCAGGACCTGTAGAGATAATATCAACAGGTACGCCAGTGATTTCTTCAATACGTTTGATGTAATCAATTGCCGCTTTAGGTAAGCCTTCAAGCGATGTTACACCCACTGTATTTTCAGACCAACCAGGCATTTCTTCGTATACTGGCGTTACTTTATCGTAACCTTCAGCTGCTAATGGTGTCACGTTAGTCACAGTACCATCTTCAAGCTTATAACCAGTACAGATTTTAAGTGTTTCTAAACCATCTAAAACGTCAAGTTTAGTTAAACAAAATCCTGAAATGCTGTTGATTTGGACTGCACGGCGCATAGCCACTGCATCTAACCAACCTGTACGACGTAAACGACCTGTAGTAGCACCAAACTCATGGCCTTTGTCACCTAAATGCTTACCGACTGGGTCTTGCTTATCAAGGCCGTCGTAAAGCTCTGTAGGGAAAGGACCTGAACCGACACGTGTTGTGTACGCTTTAATGATACCTAGCACATAATCAAGGTGTAATGGGCCAAAACCCGCACCTGTAGCAACGCCACCAGCGGTGGTGTTTGAAGATGTTACATAAGGGTAAGTACCATGATCGATATCAAGTAGTGTACCTTGAGCACCTTCAAATAAGATGTTGTCACCGGCGTTACGCGTTTGATCTAAAAGCTCAGTTACATCAACTACCATTGCTTTTAAAATATCAGCAACAGCCATTGCATCATCAAACGTTTTTTGGAAGTCAACAGCGTCTACTTTGTAGTAGTTAACTAATGTGAAGTTGTGGTATTCCAATACTTCTTTTAACTTAGTAGCAAATAATTCAGGATTGAATAAATCGCCAACACGTAAACCACGACGTGCAACTTTATCTTCGTATGCTGGACCGATACCACGACCCGTTGTACCGATTGGTTTATCGCCACGCGCTGTTTCGCGAGCTACATCTAATGCAACATGGAAAGGCAATATTAGCGGACATGCTTCACTGATTAAAAGACGTTCGCGTACTGGTACGCCACGCTCTTCAAGCATGCCAATTTCTTTCATTAGCGCTTCTGGTGATAAAACAACACCATTACCAATCACACATTTAACATTGTCACGTAATACACCCGATGGAATAAGGTGTAGAACTGTCTTTTCACCGTCGATCACTAAGGTATGGCCAGCGTTATGACCACCTTGATAACGAACTACTAAAGATGCTTTATCTGTAAGGAGGTCAACTACCTTACCCTTACCTTCGTCACCCCATTGGGTGCCTAGTACAACAACGTTTTTACCCATTGCAAATTCACTTAGAGAAAATTAGGACGAGATTTTACCAGAAAACTAAAGCAATGTTCACCCCGTTTAGCTTATTTTTTCCTCGTGCGGGTAGTAAACATCAGTGTTTCGTTAATAATCACATAAATAACAGTGATTTATAAGATTAAAATTCAGATAACAAAAAGCCCTGCAATTGCAGGGCTTTTTAAATTTAACTAAAGCTGTGATTACTGAGCTTTCGCGCCTTTCATGTATTGGAAGAAGTCGCTATCCGGTGATAACACCATCACGTCTTGCTTGCCTTTGAAAGTTTGCTTATAAGCTTCTAAAGAGCGAACAAAGCTAAAGAACTCAGGGTCTTTATTATAAGCACTAGCGTAAATCGCAGCAGCATCAGCATCGCCTTGACCACGAACAGAACGCGCATTACGTTCTGCATCAGCAAGCATTACTGTTACACGGCGGTCAACACCTGCACGAATCGTTTCTGCTTTTTCCTGACCTTCAGAGCGGTGCTCTTTAGCAACTGCAGTACGCTCAGCGCGCATACGTTGATAAATAGAGCTACTCACCTCTTGTGGTAAGTTAATTTGCTTAACACGCACATCAAGTACTTCAATACCCAGCTCACTAGCACTTTCAGATGCTTGTACTAACGCTTCTTCCATCAGCTCGCTACGCTCACCAGATACAATTTCACGAATAGTACGCGTACCAAAGTTAGTACGTAGGCCATTATTTACTTTTTGCTTAAGCAGTGTTTCAGCGTATTGCTTGTCACCACGTGCACGCAGGTAAAAAGAGCTAAAATCGTTTACGCGCCATTTTACAAACGAATCAACGATTAAGTCTTTTTTCTCGCTAGTTACAAAGCGATCCGGTGTGCCATCTAGTGTTTGAATACGTGCATCAATACGACGTACTTGACTAAAAAATGGGACTTTTAAGTGTAGACCTGGGCCATAGACTACTGCTTGATCATCGCTGTCTTTTTGCACTTTACTAAATAAAAGTACAATCGCTTTTTGACCTTCAGAGACCACGAACACCGACGAGAAAGACATCACAATGGCGGCTAATAGGATTACTAAACTAAAGTTTTTCATTGCTCTTATCTCCCGTCGTTAAAGCGATCATTGTTAAAGCGATCGTTACCACTATTAACAGTGCTGTTGCGTGACGTATTTACCTTGTTACGTAAATCGTTTATATCGCTTGAGCTAGGTAAAGCAATACGTGTTGATGAACCCTGTTTTTCCATGATTTTATCAAGTGGTAGGTACATCATGTTGTTGCCACCTTTAACATCAACCAACACTTTAGAGCTATTACCTAGCACTTCTTGCATCGTGTCTATGTATAAACGCTCACGTGTTACTTCTTTAGCTGCTTGGTATTCTGGAAGTAATTTCTCAAAACGAGCCACTTCACCTTGCGCTTCTAAAGTAATACGTTCTTGGTAACCTTCAGCTTCTTGCGTCATACGAGTCACTTGACCACGCGCACGCGGTTCAATTTCACGGGCATACGCTTCTGCTTCACGAATAAAGCGTTGCTCATCCTCTTGGGCCGCAATTGCATCATCAAACGCATCTTTAACTTCCATTGGTGGACGAGAGTCCTTGAAGTTAACGTCAGTTACGATTAAACCTAAGTTATAAGGTTCGATGATTTGATTTAGCTCATCCCAAGTATTTTGACGTACAACTTCACGGCCGTTTGTCAGTACTTGGTCCATTTTTGAATGACCAACAACATAACGCAGCGCACTATCTAATGCTTCTTCAAGGCTGCTGTCAGCGTTAGTGACACTAAACTTGTATAAGTAAGGGTCGATTACTCGATACTGTACTTCAAATTCAACGCTTACTACGTTTTCATCTTCGGTTAACATAAAGCCTGATGCTGATAACGAGCGAACAGCTTCGATATCGACTGGAATAACCGTTTCAACAAAGGTCATTTTCCAACGCAAGCCAGGATCTGCAATTCGGTCAAACTTACCAAATTGAAGAACGACGCCGCGCTCAGCTTCTTTCACCGTATAAATACCGCTTAACGCCCATACAATTGCAGCGATAATAAGTACAAATGAAATACCGGCTCCGCCAAGTCCACCGCCGCTACCATTGCCGGATTTTTTACCGCCAAATAAGCCGTTAAACTTGTTACTGAATTTGCGGAACACCTCGTCTAAATCAGGTGGGCCTTGATCACGTCCGCCTTTGTTATTCCACGGATCTTTGTCATTGCCATTATTACCCGGTTCATTCCAGGCCATAGCTATACTCCATTGTTATCTAAATAAATTCGGAAATTGTGTTAAATCTAACAAATCTTATGCATTTCTTATACTAAAACCGACATTAATCTTGCAGTTTTTAATCTCAGCTAATAAAACTTTCAATTTCAGGGCCAAAATCTTTAATTAAACGGTTCCACTCAATCATAGGCAATCGTACATCAAGCAACCAATTACCTTGTTCATCAAACCGCTCATTGTGTACTGCACTTAAATTAAATAGTGATGCTCTTAAACGCCCATATTGTGGTGCGAGTAATAACGTTTCATTAAGCATTTGCTTAGCGAGTAAATCGCTAATAGCTTCACTAAGTAATTCACAGCCTTCGCCAGTTTTTGCAGATAGCCATACCCTTATAGGTTGGCCCTCGTCATCACGATCAATACGTGGCGTTACCTCATCCAGCGCATCAATTTTATTATAAACTAATAACTGCGGTACCTCGTCGGCTTCAATTTCTTTGAGGACTTCTTGTACCTGTTCAATATTTTCTTTTCGGCGAGGATCAGCTACATCTATCACATGCAGTTGTAAATCGGCTTCACGCGTCTCGGTCAGAGTTGCTTTAAATGCAGCCACCAAATCATGCGGTAAGTGTCGAATAAACCCTACAGTATCGGCTAAAATAACAGAACCAACATCACCAATATCGAGTTTACGCAGTGTTGGATCTAGTGTGGCGAATAGCTGATCGGCTGCATATACATCTGAATCGGTAATATAGTTAAACAGTGTTGATTTTCCGGCATTAGTGTAACCCACCAGCGACACTGTTGGAATTTCATTGCGCGTACGAGCACGTCGACCTTGCTCACGCTGTACAGCCACTTTCGCTAGTCGTGCACGAATATTTTTAATACGTGCGCGCAATAAACGTCGATCGGTTTCTAACTGCGTTTCACCCGGACCACGTAAGCCTATCCCCCCTTTTTGGCGCTCAAGGTGGGTCCAACCACGAATTAAACGTGTAGACATGTGACGAAGCTGCGCCAACTCAACCTGAAGTTTACCTTCATGAGTACGGGCACGCTGAGCAAAAATATCAAGAATAAGTGTTGTTCTATCAAGTACCCGACATTGGCAAACACGCTCTAAATTACGTTCTTGAGACGGGCTCAACTGATGGTTAAAAATGACAACATCGGCATTGTGGATTTTGACAATTTCAGCTATTTCTTCCGCTTTGCCGGTACCGACAAATAGTTTGGGATGTGGTGCTTGACGGCTGCCTTGCACAACCGCCAAACTACTAACACCAGCAGAAGATACCAACATTTCTAATTCATGAAGATCTTCGCGATCCCCATCTTTAGGTAGGTCGATATGGACTAAAATTGCCTGTTCGCCAGATTCATAGCGGTCAAACAAGCATTACGCTCCTAATTTAAAAGTTTCCTGGTTCAGTTTCTTCGGTGTCTTCATTGCCCTGTACACCTTGAAAGTTGACTGCGCGTGCAGGTACAACTGTTGAAATTGCATGTTTATACACCATTTGATTAACAGTGTTTTCCAGTAAAATTACAAATTGGTCAAATGACTGAATTTTACCTTGTAATTTTATGCCATTTACCAAAAAGATTGATACTGGAATCCGCTCGCGGCGTAATGCATTTAAAAATGGGTCTTGTAACGATTGGCCTTTTGCCATGTTATTATTCCTTCGTTCTAGGTGTTATTATAATTAAGTGGCTGAACTAATTTAATAAAGCTAAATTTTGTCCAGCTACTACTAGCTTAGCGAACTTACTACACGATGCAAGTTTTCTTCATCACCGGTTGTTAACCACGTAACGTCGGGCCAACTTCTTAACCACGTTAATTGACGCTTAGCCAATTGACGAGTGGCAGCAATACCGCGAAAAACCATTTCATCATGGTCTATTTCACCCGCAAGGTAATCCCACATCTGTCTATAACCTACACAACGAATAGAAGGCATATTGGGATGTAAATCCTCACGTAGATATAGGGTCGAAACTTCTTTTTCAAACCCCTGTTCAATCATTATTTTAAACCTTTCTGCAATTCGCTGATGTAACTCTTTACGATCATCTGGAGCAATAGCAAATTGATGAAAAGTATAAGGTAAAGGTGGCTGTTTTTGCTTTTGCAATTCAGTCATTGTTTTACCTGTTATACGGTAAACCTCTAAAGCGCGATTAATTCGTTGTGAATCATTTTCACTCATCTTTTTCGCAGCTTGTGGATCTACTTTTAATAGCTCTTGATATAAATGTGGCCAACCGTACTGTTTCGCCTGTACTTCAAGCTCAGCTCTTATCTGCTCATCAGCCTCTGGTAGAGGGGATAACCCATCAATAAGGGCTTTAAAGTACATCATTGTACCTCCAACCAGTACAGGCACTTTACCTTGTTGATGAAATTTATCAATTTTTTCTATCGCATCGCGTCTAAAATCAGCTACTGAATAGGTTTCGCTTGGGTCGAGTAAGTCAATTAGGTGATGAGGTGCACGTGCTAGTTCGTCGGCATCCGGTTTAGCGGTACCAATATCCATACCTTTATAAACCAGTGCCGAATCAACGCTGATAATTTCAGTATTTAAATGCTCACACAGTGAAATTGCCAATGCTGTTTTACCAGCAGCGGTGGGGCCCATTAAAAATATGACCGGTAAATTACTCAACACGAATACCCTAATTAAATTGCGCTAGATAAGACTTTAGATCTATTTTAACTGCTTTTTCACGTAAACGTTCAATTGTTTGCGCATTATTTTGTAAGCGAGTTTGCTGTACTGCAAAGGCTTTACTGGCATAGAACCGTGCGGGAATTATATTTACCTGCCATTGTAGCCATTCATCAATACTTGCTAACTGAGCCTTACATCCCTCAAGCAATGCATCTATTGCAGCACTTACATCTAATAAGTACAGACTTGTAGGCAGCTTCTTTACCATAACAAACTGCTTTTCTATTAATAACTCAAAACCTAGTAAGGTAAACCAAGACTGCTGAGCAGCAAGAAGCGCCGTGTCTTGTTTTGATACGTTAACACGCACAGGCAATAGAAGTGCTTTACCTTCAAGGCTGCCGTGCTCTTTTATTTGTGTATGCCAATCATCCGCTAATGCGTATTTAAAGTGTGAACAATAAAGTTGATTTTCATTATTGAACACGCAAACGCCCTGTTCAATGCTTATTATATCGACAGTGCGCAGTGCTGTATCTGATACTTGCGTCTCATTAGATTGTAGAAATGCTGACGCAGTATCAAAGTGCTGCGCTTGTTGCTCATTCACGCCCTGATAAAACGCATTCACATCATGGTAATTTTGGCTTTCAATACGCACCTGTCTACCCGCACCTTGACGACTGCCACTATAAGAGGCATTACTTGTAGATGGCGAATGACTTGGTTGTAATGACGACTTAGGATAATCAAAAAGTTCACTATTGGTCGTGTGTTCTTGGTTAAACGATGTAACCGGTGATTGATGCGTGTGAGCGGCTGGCGAATTAACAAACTCAGCTTGAAGTGGCACCACAACTTGTTTGATAGCTTGTAAAATAAAGTCATGTACCAAACGACCTTGATGAAAACGTACCTCATGCTTTGCCGGGTGCACGTTAACATCCACTTGGCGTGGGTCTATATCAATGTAAATCACAAATCCGGGAAGTTCTTGCTCGCCACTGACCTCTTCAAATGCTTGGCGAATAGCGTGCAAAATAAGTTTATCGCGCATCATACGATTATTTACATAGGTGTACTGTGTAGTATTAGCCGAGCCAACAGGGAGCACCCAACCATGTAGTTGCAGCCCTGCTTCACCGGATTGAATATGCAGTCCCTGTTCTGCAAACGCTTTACCCGCCACTTGGGCAACTCGTGTAATAGCTTGAGCAGGTTCGGTTTTAGGACGATACTGACGCACCACTTTTTCGTTATGGGTTAACGTAATTGATACGTCAAAGCGACTCAGTGCAATCCGCTTTATAAGCTCATCAATATGGCTAAACTCAGTTTTTTCGGTACGTAAAAACTTGCGCCGTGCTGGGGTATTAAAAAATAAATCTTTTACTTCAATTGTGGTACCGCTGGGATGTGCCACAGGCTTTACCTCTACGGCCATATCCCTGCCTTGCGCAAAGGCTTGCCAAGCGGCTTCTTGCTGTTCAGGCTTAGAGCTTAAGGTTAAGCGAGATACCGAGCTAATAGACGCGAGAGCTTCGCCTCTAAAACCTAAAGAGCAAATATTTTCTAAGTCATCGAGCGACTTTAGTTTACTGGTAGCATGGCGAGAAAGCGCTAATGTGAGCTCCTCTTTTGCAATGCCTGAACCATTATCACGAATTCGAATCAGCTTATGACCACCGCGTTCAATATCTATTTGAATACGTGTCGCACCTGCATCTAGGCTATTTTCTACTAACTCTTTAACCACCGACGCGGGACGCTCAACAACTTCACCCGCCGCAATTTGGTTTGCCAAGCGCGCAGGTAATATTTCAATACTCATAAAAACCTTAAATGTTGTGCGCTTTTAAAATTAACTCTGAGGAATATCAAGTTCCTGGCCAATAAATAGCGTATTTGAACTGAGCTTATTAACCTGTTTTATTTTACTAATACTAACCCCATATCGCCCTGCCAGCATACTCAGTGACTCCCCTGGACGTACCTTGTGCTTTGTCGGGTATTGAGATTTTAATGACGCAAACAGTGAGTCGTCAGGCGGGTTGCGTAAATAATAATTTTTAATTGAGGTAAACATCGCTTTTGCCAAACGCTCTTGATGATTGGCGCTTTTTAGTAGTCGTTCTTCACGAGGATTAGAGATAAACCCAGTTTCAACCAAAATAGACGGAATATCTGGCGACTTCAATACTGCAAGGCTGGCATGTTGCGGCGCCTTTTTGTGCATTTTTGCTACTTTTTTTAATTCTTTTATCACTTCATCTGCAACACTTAGCCCTGTTTTCATGGAATGATCCATCGACATATCAAGCAAGGCTTGTGCTAAGTACTTTTCATTTGCAGCATCTTTAATTACATCGGCAGCACCGCCAAGTAACTCTGAGTGTTTTTCTTTATCCTCAATCCATTTACCAATTTCTGAATTGGCACGTCGCAGCGACAACACCCATACAGAAGCACCGTTGGGTCCTGGACTGGTAAACGCATCAGCATGAATAGAGACAAAAAAATCGGCTTTTTTCTGGCGAGCACGATTAGTCCGTGTATTAAGTTTTACAAAGTAATCGCCACTACGGACCATGCGCGAAATCATACCGCGCTCAGCATCAATCATGCGCTCTAAACGCTTGGCAATTTGCAAAGTGATGTCTTTTTCGTAAGTACCTGAAGGGCCAATGGAGCCTGGGTCTTCACCACCATGACCTGCATCAATGGCAATTACAATGTCGCGTTCTTGGCTTAATTGGCGTTTTTTAGCCGCCGTTTGTGCAGGGGTAATTGCACCTTTAGCTTGGCTTTTATCGTATAAGTCGACCACCAGCCTATTTTTATAAGGGCCTGTGGGGGCAAGTGCAAATATAACCGGTTTAACTGGCCCATTTAATTCAAACACTAAACGCACGCTGCGTTTATTTTTAGGTTTTGAGTAACGTAACTTGCTAACAATTTGATGTTTTGGTGGCACACCTGGCAATTTTTTTAATTCATCAGTGTTTTCTAAATCAACCACTAAACGACTTGGGTTTTTTAGCATAAAGTAACTGAAGTCGGGTTTATCATCGAGATCAAACACCACCCGAGTGCTATCAGGTGATGGCCAGACACGCACACTATTAATAGTGTTTTGCGCCCACAATGGCAAGCTCACTGTAAAAACCATGAGGTAAATAAAAAGTTTAACTAAACCACGACTCATTTTGATAATCACTGCCTTAACTATTTTATTATCTATTATTTAGTTTTTTGACAATTGCTACACCACGCTCACTCGCACTGTTAATAACAATTTTACGCTCATCACCTACATAACTTAGCGTAGCATTTAGATCGGGAACAGGAATAAATTCTCCGCCTTTTTCCGGCCACTCAACAATACAAGTTGCCGTTTCTGAAAAATAATCGCGAATCCCCATAAATTCAAGCTCTTCTGGGTCACCTAATCGGTATAAGTCAAAGTGATAAACATTGCCACGCACAAGCTCGTAGGGTTCAACTAGTGTATAAGTGGGACTTTTAACCTTACCTGTATGACCAAAACCTTGCACTATACCGCGAGTAAATGTCGTTTTACCGGCCCCTAAGTCACCATGCAAATAAATAACTGCGCCCTGCTCTATTATGGCAGCTAATTTATTACCCATAGCAACAGTGGCATTTTCATCGACTAAATGAAAATTAAAACTACACGACATGATTACCTCAAAATTTACGAAAAGCGCATATTTGTTAATCATACCAGATTATTTATTTAAGGTGATACTGCCTCTTTTTTAAAGATAAAAAAACCGGCTTAAGCCGGTTTTTAATTAGCATAGACTTTACAGTCCTAATTTCTTCTCAAGGTAGTGGATATTTGTGCCACCATTTTTGAAGTTTTCATCTGCAAGAATACGTTTATGCAGTGGCGTATTGGTTTTAATACCATCGATAACGAGTTCATTAAGCGCATTACGTGCTCGGGCGATAGCGACATCACGATTTTCACCGTAAGTGATCAGCTTACCAATCATAGAATCGTAATGTGGAGGAACGGTGTAGTCAGCGTAAATATGACTGTCCCAACGAATACCTAAACCACCAGCTGGGTGAAAACGGGTAATCTTACCTGGCGATGGAATAAAGGTTTCTGGGTCTTCAGCATTAATACGACACTCAATAGCATGACCACGAATAACCACATCTTCTTGAGTGAATGACAAAGGCTGACCAGCGGCAATTTTTAACTGCTCTTTGATTAAATCAACACCGGTAACCATTTCAGTTACAGGGTGCTCAACCTGAATACGGGTATTCATTTCAATGAAGTAAAATTCACCGTTCTCGTATAAAAACTCAAACGTACCCGCACCACGATAACCAATTTCAATACATGCGCGAGTACAACGCTCACCAATGAACTTACGTACTTCTGCAGTAATCCCTGGTGCTGGTGCTTCTTCAACTACTTTTTGGTGACGACGCTGCATTGAACAATCACGCTCACCTAAGTGAACCGCATTGCCTTGACCGTCGGCCAATACTTGTACTTCAATGTGACGTGGGTTTTCAAGGAATTTCTCCATGTAAACCATGCTGTTGCCAAAGAACTGCTTTGCTTCTTGTTGCGTAAGCGAAATTGAATTGATTAACTCAGCTTCGTTGCGAACAACACGCATACCGCGGCCACCGCCGCCGCCAGCTGCTTTAATAATTACTGGGTAACCAATACGCTTAGCAATTTGCATGTTGCGTTCTTTATCATCCGATACCGGACCATCAGAGCCAGGTACACAAGGAACACCCGCTTTACGCATCGCTTCGATTGCCGATACTTTATCGCCCATTAGACGAATAGTATCGCCACGAGGACCGATAAATACAAAGCCGCTTTGCTCAACTTGGTCGGCAAAGTCTGCATTTTCAGCAAGAAAACCATAACCTGGGTGTATAGCGACCGCATCAGTAATTTCTGCTGCGGCAATAATGCGTGGAATGTCTAAGTAACTTTCAGTTGCTGCTGGTTTACCAATACAGATGGTTTCATCTGCTAGTAATACGTGCTTAAGATCGCGATCCGCCGTTGAATGCACAGCAACCGTTTTGATCCCAAGCTCTTTGCAGGCGCGCAATATACGAAGTGCAATTTCACCTCGGTTTGCAATGACTACTTTATCTAACATGAGAGTTGGCCTTTTACGTTGCGCTATTATTCAATGATGAATAAAGGTTGATCAAATTCTACTGGCTCGCCGTTTTCTACTAAGATAGCTTTTACTGTACCGGCTTTATCTGACTCAATTTGGTTCATCATTTTCATTGCTTCAACGATACATAGTGTGTCGCCAACTTTAACCTGAGAGCCCACTTCAACATATGCTGGTGCTTCTGGAGAAGCTGCTGCATAAAAAGAACCTACCATAGGTGATTTAACTTGATGACCTGTAGGGCCTGCAGGTGCTTCAGACTCTACGGCTGCAGGTGCTGATGGTGCAGCCGCGGCTGGAGCAGGTGCTGCTGGGGCGTATTGCTGAGGTGCGAATTGCGCATACGCAGGACCGGCACTCATGTTATTACGGTTAATACGTACTGATTCTTCACCTTCAGTGATTTCTAGTTCTGCAATACCTGATTCTTCTACTAATTCAATTAGTTTTTTGATCTTGCGAATATCCATAAACGGCCCGCCTATTAGTTTGTTAGTTTAAATTTAGTTTGAGTTTTGCAATCGGCTCACTGCTGCATTTAAAGCAGCGTGATAACCCATTGCACCTAATCCACAAATAACGCCTTGCGCCACATCAGAAAAATAAGAATGATGGCGAAACGTTTCACGTGCATGCACATTACTTAAGTGCACTTCAAAAAACGGAATATCAACGCTTAGCAATGCATCACGTAATGCGACGCTTGTGTGCGTAAATGCTGCAGGGTTAATTATTATGTAATCAACCGCTTGCCAAGCATCATGAATGCGTTCAATGAGCGCTTGCTCACTATTACTTTGAAAATGCGTTAACTCCACACCTAAACTATTAGCAGCGCTGTTTAACTCGCTCACAATATGCTCTAAAGAATGCGAACCGTACTTATCGGGCTCACGCTTTCCTAGCATGTTTAAATTTGGGCCATTTATAACTAAAATCTTTAATTTTGCAGCCATAATACGCGATATATCCTATAAGTAATGAGTTAAGCGGTTACTAACTAATTTTTCACTAAAAAGTAAGCTGAAAAAAGTAAGATAGCAACAATTTCTCACGTTAACCAACTATTATAGTGATTTCGAAGTAAATAGCAGCAAAATACTGGTCTAATCTCTATTTTGGGGACGAATCTTGAGGGGGAATAATGGCACAACATTAACAATCATGTTGTGCCATATAGAATGGTTATTCAGCGCTGGCACGCACTGCAGCAAGGTGCTTAGCGAAATCATCCGCATTTAAAAAGCCAGTAACACGTTGTGCACTTAGCTCTTCACCTTGAGTATTGAAGAATAAAATACTCGGTAAACCAAACACTGAATATGCTTCCATTAGCTCAATTGTTTCATTATCACTTTGGGTTAAGTCAATTTGAATCAGTTGGTAATGGCTAAACTCACTTTGTACTTGCGGGTCGGGAAAGGTGTAATGCTCAAACTCTTTACACGCTACACACCAGTCAGCGTATAAGTCCACCATTACCATACGACCCTCACTATTTGCTTGTGAAACTGCTTGCTTCAACTCGGCTAAGTTAGCAACGTGCTTAAACTCATTGCTTTGCGTGGTTGTTTGCAAGCTCACGTTTTGTGTTGGCCAAAAATAATTTTTGGTTAAATTAAAGCCCGTAAGCACTAATAAAACAGCCATAAACCACAATAAGGTTTTTAATTTGCCTTGAGTTTGGGCGCTTTGCCAATGATGAAAATAAAGCGCTGTGGCGATAGCTAATAGACCTGCTAATAGTAAAATTATCTCGATATCGATAATGCGCTCTAGCAAAATAAGTGGCACAACTAACATAATAAAACCAAATAAGGTCTTAACTTGTTCCATCCATCCGCCAGCTTTCGGTAATAACTTACCTCCCGATGTACCAAGGAGTAACAACGGTAAACCCATTCCTAGGCTAAGTACATAAAGCGTTAGTCCACCCACTAAGTAATCGCCGCTTTGTGCCACAAATAATAATGCGGCTGATAAAGGCGCAGTGGTACAAGGTGATGCAATAAGCCCTGATAAAACCCCCATCAGGAATACCCCAATGTAGTTACCGCCTTTTTGATTGTTACTCACTTGGGTTAGCTTGTTCATCATGCCGCTGGGTAACTTTATTTCGTACCAACCGAACATCGACATAGCCAACAACACAAACAATAAGCTAAAACTTATTAATACATATGGGTGCTGTAAGTAACCTTGTACTTGTCCGCCTAATGCAGCAACCACTAACCCCAATGCGGCATAGGTAACCGCCATGCCTTGAATATAAACAAATGATAGGGCAAATGCTTTTTTGGTAGACAGGTTCTTTTGACCCGCAATTAAGCTAGATAAAATAGGAAACATCGGAAATACGCAAGGTGTAAATGCCAAACCTACGCCCACAGCAAAAAATATAGCTAAATTAACCATTAAGCTTTGGCTGGCTAACTGCTCTGTAAAGGTGAGCCCTTTCTCGGGTGTTGCTGTAGTAACAGGTTTTTCTACAGGTTGGCTAAGTGCCGCAAATGCACTACTTGCTGCTGTATTTTCATTAGTATTAGTTTCACTTGCTAGTACACTTAATGGAATGCTGATGATTTCAGGTGGATAACACAGTCCTGCTTTTGCACAACCTTGATAACGCACCTTAACAACGCCATCTTCACTGATATTACTCAACTTGCTAATAACGCTGATAGAATTAAAAAACACCTCAGTTTTGCCAAAAAACTCATCTTCAATTATTTCACCAGAGCCCAACTCAGGCACATCAATGCTGGCACCTTTGGCAATAATTTCTATTTTGTCTTTATATAGATAATAGTCATCAGCGATATCCCAACCAACAAATAACGTACTTCCTTGCTGGTCAAAATCAAATACAAACGCTTCATTGACTGGTAAAAATGTATGCTGAGTCGGTTTTAGAAAATCATCAAGAGTATTTTGTGCCGCCCAAGCAGGCGCCATTAATACGCCTAATAAAAAAAATAAAATAAAGCGCATTAATGAAGCACCTCATCCATCCAATTAAAGTAAGCCAAGTTACCCGTTGCTACATCAACAACTTGTATTTCTGGTACTTCGTAGCTGTGAAGATCTTTTAAGGTTAAAAATACATCGTTCATTTTGTCAGCCTTAGTTTTAATTAGCAGCTTTACTTCAGTTGCTTCAGCTACTTCACCTTCCCATATGTAAATAGAACTCATGGCCGGTAAAATATTTACACAAGCGGCTAGTTTCTTTTCAATTAGCGCCATAGCCAATAAACGGGCTTCATCGTTATCTTTGCAAGTGGTAAAAATAAGTTTAAATTGCGTTGTCATAGTGAACCTTTACTTGTTTACGGGGGTCTAGCCCCATAGTAGCTGATAGCGGGTGTAATGTGTAGACACGAACTCTGTCTACATTTTGGGTCTTTGCAGTAAATTGATTTAGACCCGCCACCTGCAACTTTACTTACATTAACGTTTATTACTTACTCTTATTAGCTTGAAAATAGACCCGACAACCCTCACTTATATTTCATTAGCACCTTAATAAGTGTCATTTTTTTAGAGAGTCTTATGTTTAGAATTTTATTTTTGCTGTTTATCATCATCCCAATTATTGAAATTGCCTTACTAATTCAGGTTAGTGACGTGATAGGTGGCTTCGCAACAATTGCTTTAGTGGTACTAACCGCGATTGTGGGTGCGAAAATGGTGAAACAGCAAGGAATGGGCGCACTACAAAACGTACAAGTGCAAATGGCTCAAGGACAAATGCCTGCTAAAGAATTGTTTACCGGTATTTGCGTAATTATTGCAGGGGTACTTTTATTAACACCCGGCATTATGACAGATGTATTTGGCTTACTACTCCTTACCCCTGCTATTCGTAACAAATTAGCTGCAGGACTTGCTAGTCAAGCAACTGTAAGAATGAGCGCTAGTATGCATCAAACAGGTACTTCAGGGTTTTCGCAAACTCATCAATCAATGCATCACGAGCAAGATGAAAACCGCCCTAAGACCATAGATGGTGAATACGAGCGAAAAGATTAAAAATTTATCATTTTTTCTCTTGGAATTTTTCACTCTACCCCCATTAATGAAAGCAAATTAGATACACTTTTTTCTGTACTGTTCAGAAACTGTTAGGAGAACTAAAAACATGAACATTCGTCCTTTACAAGATCGCGTAATCATCAAGCGTCTAGAAGAAGAAACCAAGTCTGCTGGCGGTATTGTATTAACTGGCTCTGCAGCTGAAAAATCAACTCGTGGAGAAGTTGTTGCCGTAGGTAATGGTCGCGTTTTAGAAAATGGTGACGTTCGCGCGTTAGAAGTGAAAGCAGGTGACACTGTGTTATTTGGCTCATATGTTGAAAAAACTGAAAAGATCGAAGGTCAAGAATACCTGATCATGCGTGAAGATAATATTTTAGGCATTGTAGGCTAAACCTACTTTTCGTTTAACACACATTTTAAGAATTTAGAGGAAATTAAACATGGCAGCAAAAGAAGTACTGTTTGCAGGCGACGCACGTGCAAAAATGCTAACTGGCGTAAACATTTTAGCAAACGCAGTAAAAGTAACATTGGGCCCTAAAGGTCGTAACGTTGTACTAGACAAATCATTTGGCTCTCCAGTAATCACTAAAGATGGTGTTTCTGTAGCTAAAGAAATCGAACTTGAAGACAAATTTGAAAACATGGGCGCACAAATGGTTAAAGAAGTAGCGTCTAAAGCAAATGATGCTGCTGGTGACGGTACCACTACCGCAACCGTGCTTGCTCAATCTATTGTTAACGAAGGTCTTAAAGCGGTTGCTGCGGGTATGAACCCAATGGATCTTAAGCGTGGTATTGATAAAGCAATCATTGCTGCAACAGCAGAACTTAAAGCTCTTTCTGTTCCATGTTCTGATACTAAAGCAATTGCACAAGTAGGTACTATTTCAGCTAACTCTGATAAAGAGATTGGTGAAATCATTGCTGATGCAATGGAAAAAGTAGGCCGTAATACTGGTGTTATCACGGTTGAAGAAGGTCAATCACTTGAAAACGAACTAGATGTTGTAGAAGGCATGCAGTTTGACCGTGGTTACTTATCTCCATACTTCATCAACAACGCTGAAAAAGGCGCAGTTGAACTAGATAACCCATTTATCTTACTTGTAGATAAAAAAATATCTAACATCCGTGAATTATTACCAACATTAGAAGCGGTTGCAAAAGCAAGCAAGCCTCTACTAATCATCGCAGAAGACCTTGAAGGTGAAGCGTTAGCGACACTAGTAGTGAATAACATGCGTGGTATTGTAAAAGTATCAGCGGTTAAAGCACCTGGCTTTGGCGATCGTCGTAAAGCAATGCTACAGGATATCGCGGTATTAACTGGCGGTACTGTAATTTCTGAAGAAATCGGCCTTGAACTTGAAAAAGCAACAGTTGAAGACTTGGGTACAGCTAAGCGCGTAGTAATCACTAAAGATGATACAACAATCATTGATGGTGCTGGTGAAGAAGACGGTATCAACGGTCGTGTTGCTCAAATCAAAGCACAAATTGAAGAAGCGACTTCAGACTACGATAAAGAAAAGCTACAAGAGCGCATGGCTAAGTTAGCTGGCGGTGTTGCTGTAATCAAAGTAGGTGCCGCTACTGAAATTGAAATGAAAGAGAAAAAAGATCGTGTTGAAGATGCATTACATGCAACTCGCGCAGCGGTTGAAGAAGGCGTAGTACCAGGTGGTGGTGTTGCCTTAGTGCGTGCTGCTAGCAAATTAGCAGACTTACTAGGCGATAACGAAGACCAAAACCACGGTATTAAAGTGGCACTTCGCGCGATGGAAGCACCACTTCGTCAAATCGTTACAAACGCAGGTGATGAAGCATCAGTTGTTATTAACGCAGTTAAAGGCGGCGAAGGTAACTACGGGTACAATGCAGCCACTGGCGAATACAACGACATGATTGAAATGGGCATCCTAGATCCAACGAAAGTAACGCGCTCTGCATTACAATTTGCAGGATCGATTGCTGGTCTAATGATCACTACAGAGGCTATGGTTGCTGAAATTCCTAAAGAAGAAGCAGCTGGTGCACCTGATATGGGTGGCATGGGCGGCATGGGTGGAATGGGCGGCATGATGTAATCATTCCCTCACACACCTAGCTCAAATAAAAACCCAGCTTCGGCTGGGTTTTTAGCAATAGAGATAAAATAAATTCACTAAACAACAATAAAATTAACTCAGTGTATTCCAATGCAACTGAGTTCCTGCAAGCTATACCAGAGTAAATTTTATTTAACATGATTAAGGATATTAAGTTGAATACAAAACCTGAAATTATCATTTCATCGCTGGATGCAGATAGGTTGTATGCACTGATGGAGTCGTTGCCTGCAAACAGTTTTGCGGGTGAAAAAGAACTTGAAGCAGAACTTGGTAGAGCTAACATAGTGGAGCCGCACGAAGTTCCCGCAACCGTGGTAACCATGAATTCAACAGTGAACTTTGTTGTTGAATCTACAGGTGAGGAGTTTACTTTAACGCTTGTTTACCCAAAAAATATTGATTCAAGTGGCAACAAAATATCAATCTTAGCCCCTGTTGGTAGTGCATTACTTGGCCTTTCACAAGGAGATCAAATTGAATGGCCAAAGCCAGGCGGAGGGTTAATAACAGTAACTATTAAAGAGGTAACTTATCAGCCTGAAAGAGCTGGTGAGCTTCACAGATAGTAGCCAAAACAAGCAGCGAAGACATTAGCTAGCACAGCCAGTCACTGCTGCTTTTACTATTTATGATTGATCAGTGCTCTTACATGCGCAAATAAGTCACTGGCTAACATTCCTCTTTGCCCTGATTGTTCACAGGCTCTATCACCCGCCTTTGCATGTAACACAACGCCATAACATGCTGCCTCACTGGTATTTAATCCTTGAGCCATTAACGCCCCAATTATACCACTAAGCACATCACCACTTCCTCCTACAGCCAAACCAGGGTTACCATTTTCACATATCCAAGTATGCTCGGTATTATCGATTAGCGTACCTGCGCCCTTTAAAATAGAGGTCGCTGCGAAGTTGATCGCACATTGTCGAGCATAATAAAAACGATCAGACTCAACCTCAGAGGTAGTTAAGTTTAATAACCGTGCAGCCTCTGCAGGATGAGGCGTTAGCACGGTATTATTTAATTTATGAGAAGATGATTGCTTAGCTAATAAGTTTAAGGCGTCTGCATCAATAACAGTAGGGATATTGTTTTGCTGGCAATAACAGATTGCCTGATCAAAGGTTTTTTGGGCCCATTCATCTTGACCTAAACCTGGACCGATAACTACACACGTTGACCATGCTAGGGCATCATCCAAGTGTTCACTAGTTACCATAAGCTCTGGTCGCCCGATGCTCACAGGTAAAACGGCATGTTCATGGGTATACACTTTTACCATTCCAGCACCAGACCTTAATCCACTTTCAGCACTTAATCTAATAGCTCCTGCAGAGCCGTGGTTTCCTCCTATACATAATAATTTTCCATGACTACCTTTATGGCTACTCACTGAGCGCTCAGGCAAAGGTTTAAAGCAGTCTATATTGATAATCTGAGCAGAAGGGGTGGCTAGTTTCATAAACTGCTCGCCAATACCTAACTCGTCGAAATACAACTGCCCGGCATGCTGCTTTCCTTTAGTCGTGGTGAGTCCTTGCTTTATCCCAACTAATGTCATTGTTTTGGTGGCCATAATGGCTGTTCCTTGAGGACAGCCTGTATCTGCATTAATACCTGACGGTACATCAATACTCAGTATTGGTTTAGTGCTTTCATTTACCGCTTTAATAATAGTAGCAACATTATCGCGTACCGTATTCTCAAGACCAGTACCGAGTAATGCATCAATTATCACATCACACTCATCGAGTGCATCAGCGTTAAAGTTACAAATTTCACCACCGGAATCAATCCATTGCTTTTGTGCTTTTGCTGCATTTCCGGATAAGGCTTTATTCGGATTAATCGCGCAAACAACTACATGCCGATCTGCTTGTTTGATTAACCGAGCTACCTCATAACCATCTCCAGCATTATTTCCATTACCTGTAATAACTAACGTTTGTTTTGCATTAAAGGTTTTCCAACAGCAAAAAACAGCCTCCGCTGCACGCTGCATCAGCGTGTAAAGGTCTGCGCCGGTAGTATGGACTGCTTGTTCTTCATACCCTTTTATTTGTTTTGACAAATAGGTCAATTGCTCGCACTTAGGTGGCGTTAGTAGTAATGACATAAACAGCTCAATTTAATAAGAATACTTAATTTCATTTTGGGCTTTATAAATTCTTTTTCAAGTAAAACATAGTTATGTAATCTATAAGGCTTTATTTAAGGAGCTATTAATTTTATATAACGAGGATAACCATACAAGAGAAGTTAATAGGAGGTCAGCGTAAAGCAGGGCTTATTTTACCTAAAGCCGGATGCCTTGCACTTCTCTTACATTTGAAGTCGGTGTGCTACTTCGAAGCGACAGCAAAGTAGTATGTTCTGGAATCGGCTCTGATCAATTATCTTCCTTTAGCCTAATACCTTTTACATTTGTTTTTCACTTTTCTGCAGACGTAAAAAAGCCCGACTCTTTCGAATCGGGCTTTCTCTTATTTGGAGCCTGGTAATGTCCTACTTTCACATAGCAAATGCTACACTATCATCGGCGCTGTTTCGTTTCACTACTGAGTTCGGCATGGGGTCAGGTGGGTCCAAAACGCTATTGTCACCAAGAAAATT
>NZ_PNCV01000075.1:0-12845 GCF_005886925.1 Pseudoalteromonas sp. S3260 | reverse complement strand
TGGCAAACACGGGGCGATTCATTTACTACGCTAAAGCAACCTATACTTTCTAACATGTGTTAATGATAATCAAAGGCGAAATGTGTAATGCATTTCGCCTTTTTATTGCCCTTTATAAACCCATTTAAAGTGACTTTTACACTCGCATTTTTTGTGACTTTGGGGTTATAGTAAATAAAAAGAATATTAGTTGTATTATGCTACTAAAAAAAGCGGACCAGTTATTATCACAAAATAAGCTCAGAGAAGCTGAGTTTCATTACAAAATGCTATTACAAGCAGAGCCTGATAATGGTGACGCCCTGTTTGGCTTAGGTAAAGTAGCACTGCGTTTAGAGCAATTTGATGCCGCTGTTTATATACTACAACGAGCGTGTCAGCATCTCCCTTATGTATTAGAACCTTTGTATGCACTAAGTGATGCATTTAATGCGGTCAACTCTCCTGAAGATGCGCAAAAAGTACTCGAATACGCAACCAGTATTGCCGCAGACAACCCAGACACTCATTATTATTTAGCCCAGCACTATTTAACCTTTGGCGAGCTTGATAAAGCGCAGGCCACGTTTGAGGAAGCATTAAAGCTTGGGATAGCACCAGTTACGGCTTATGTTTTATTTGAATTGGTACAATTAGGGCGCTTTAATAAAGCAAATAATTACATCGTTCAGTTACACCACTTTTTAACGCAAACAAATAACCTACGCTTAAAAATGGTCTGCTACTATGCTTTAGCTAAAAGTTACGACAAATTAGACGATACTGATCAAGCGTTTAACTATTTTGTGATTGCCAATCAGCAACAACACAAACTCAGTGAATTTAATACTGAAGATTTAATTGAGTTTTATGATCAACTTATTGAATATAATAATGAAAGTGTGTTCAATTTAGCAAACCTAAATAAGCAGTATCCTGTTACGCCCGTGTTTATTATTGGTATGCCACGAAGCGGCTCAACCTTACTGGAGCAGATGTTAGCAGGACACAGTCAATGGGCAACGCTTGGAGAAGACACCAGTATTAGTAATAAGGTAGTCGCTTTTTTAGAACATAAAACAGGGTTACGCTACCCTCAATGCTTAACTAAGCTAACAACGCCTTTAATTAACCAAGCCAGATCTATATATTTAGATACCTTAAGTTCTTCTGGGAGCAATTGCGCATTTGTGATCAATAAACTGCCTAGCAACTACCAAAACTTAGGGTTAATTTATATTTTATTCCCAGATGCTAAGTTTATTAACCTGACCCGCAACTTTAACGCAACCGCATTTTCAGTGTTTACTAATTACTTTGCTGAAAACGAACCCTATTTTTGTGATTTAAATGAATTTACTTTGTACCATCAGCTTTATGAAAAACTGATGAGCCATTGGCAGCAATTTAACCGCTTAGCTATTTATAATTTAAGTTATGAGCAGTTAATTGAAAACCCTAAAGATCAATTAACCGCACTATTGAGTTTTACTGGCTGTGAATTTGAACAGACTTGTTTAGACTTTTACAAAAATAAAAGCGCCGTTACAACGCTCAGTAAACATGCCATCAGGCAGCCTGTAAATAACAAAAGCCTTGATAAATGGCAGCGTTATGAAGCCCCTTTACTTAGTTTGCTCTCGTTGCCTCAAACCAATTAAGCACATCCATAAACTGTTCTTGTCGTGCCTGTGGGTGAGTAAGCATATTAATATGGTCGTAATCTACTTTGTGCCCAAAGCGGCGGCCATATATTTGCATTTTTTGCACCCCAGTACCTGACTCATCAATAAACTTTTGAATATCGATAGGCTGTGCCAATGCTTTATCTTTTACTGCCGCAATATGTAACGTTGGAGGAAGCATGAGATTTGCTAATGTTTTAGCGTAATCAAAGCCATCATCACTGTCTATCCACGGATTTTTCTTAGCCCACTGCATACTTTGATAATGCGACTTTTGAGTTTCATCATCACTGCCCCACTTTAAGCGTTTTGCTGGTAAATAACCGTGTTTTTTCGCTAATATTGGCGCCATAAAATACCAAATCAAATTGGCCTGAAATAACTTTTTAGGGTGGTTATTAAATAGCGAACGCTTTGAACCAAAATAGGCACACGCTTTTACATCGTTTATCAGCTCAGGGAAGCGAGCAAACACGCTATTAAGCAACACCCCACCCCAAGAATGAGCAACTAAAAAGTCAGGTTTTTTACTCTCTAACTGTTCAATTTTTTCAATAAATGCCGGAATATCTTCAACAATCGCCTCAGTTTGTCCATACCGTGCTTGCTTACAAATAGCAGGTTTACTTTCACCACGCCCGCGTAAATCAGCGACATAACAACAATACCCTTGTTCAGCTAAAAAAGGCGCTAACCCTTTATTGCTATGAGTGTAAAATATTTTGCCATTTTCTACCGCACCATGAATTAATAACACCACAGGGCCGCTCGGCTGTTGATTGGCGATACGGCGCAAATGCAGTGTTTGATAGTCATCTAATTTAATAAAAACAGATTGTTGAGTAACTGCCAAAGCGAATTCCTTATAATTGCTAACAACTCATCCTACCAGTAATATCTGGTAAGCCAAAGGGAAAATTATGCACTTTTTCTGTCTGTATTTGTTACTATTAGCTTTTATTCCTGTTGTTAAAAAAGCCTCATGAAAGCAAAATCAGCTCGTTCTAAATTACATCCGCGCAATCAACACAAAAATGGTTACGATTTTAATTTTCTTACCTCGCAAACCCCTTCGTTAACTGCTTTTTTAATTACGACGCCAGCAGGCAATCAAAGTATTGATTTTAGTAATAACTTAGCTGTAAAAACCTTGAATCAGGCGCTATTAAAAAGTCATTACAATATTAACTTTTGGGACATTCCTGAGCACAACTTATGCCCACCTATTCCAGGTAGAGTTGACTATATTCATTACTTAGCTGACTTACTCAGCGAAGATAATCAGCAAGTTATTCCCACTGGCCGACAAATTAAAGTGCTTGATATAGGCACTGGCGCTAACTTAGTTTACCCGCTAACGGGCAATAGCGAATACCAATGGCACTTTACTGGCAGCGACATAGACTCTGCAGCAATAAAAATAGCCAAGCAGCTCGCTCAGTTCAATAATCTAAAAATAACGCTTAAACAACAAAAAAATCCCGAGCATATTTTTAAAGGGGTGATTAATGCGAAAGATTTGTATCATTTAACGATGTGTAACCCGCCATTTCACGCCAGTGCAGAAGAAGCCAGTAAAGGCAGTGAACGTAAATGGAAAAACTTAGGCAAAGCGCCTTCGCAAGCACTTAATTTTGGCGGACAAAGTAATGAGCTGTGGTGTGAAGGTGGTGAATTAGCATTCATTTCTAACATGATCAAAGAAAGCGCTCAGTTCAGTGAGCAAGTGATCTGGTTCACCTCGTTGGTTTCTAAAAAAGAGACCTTTGCTGCTTTACAAACACAGCTAAAACAGCTCCCTATTTGCGACTATAAAATCGTTGAAATGGCACAAGGGCAAAAAGTCAGTCGCTTTATTGCGTGGAGTTATTTTGATAAAACGACCCGTGAACAAATTTGTGAAGAATTAGTATAAAGCCACTTAAGGACACCCCATGATAGATTTTCGCTCAGACACAGTGACCAAGCCTTGCAATAAAATGCGAGATATTATGTATCATGCCCCGGTTGGCGATGATGTATACGGCGATGATGAAAGCGTTAACCAATTGGAAGCCTATGCTAGATTGCGTTTTAATGTGGCCGATGCATTATTTTGTAGCTCCGGCACGCAAGCAAACTTATTGGCATTAATGGCGCATTGTGAGCGAGGTGATGAGTATATTTGTGGGCAAAGTGCTCATAACTACAAGTTTGAAGGCGGTGGCGCTGCCGTTTTAGGCTCTATTCAACCACAACCTATTGAAAATGAAGCCGATGGTAGCCTATGTTTTACTAAAATTGCTGCTGCAATAAAACCCGATGATAGCCACTTTGCGAAAACGCGATTACTGAGCCTTGAAAACACCATAGGTGGCAAAGTACTGGGTATTGATTATTTAATTAAAGCACGTGAATTTGTTAACCAACATAACTTAGCACTGCATTTAGATGGCGCTCGCGCTTTTAATGCCGCTGCCGAGCTTAACGTTGATATTAAAGAAATAACCCAACATTTTGATTCAGTCTCTATTTGCTTATCAAAAGGATTAGGTGCACCTGTTGGTTCATTATTGCTTGGTTCAACAGCATTGATAGCCAAAGCAAGACGCTGGCGAAAAGTGCTTGGCGGCGGTATGCGCCAAGCGGGTATATTAGCTGCTGCGGGGCAATATGCTTTAGAAAATAACACTCAACGTTTAGTCGATGACCACGCTAATGCACGTTATTTAGCAAAGCAGTTAAATAACGTGGCAGGTTTTAACGTAAACATGAGTAATACCACAAACATGGTTTACGCTACGTGTGATAACAACATAAACATCACAAAACTAGCAGCCGATTTAAAAGCACAGGACATTGTGTTTAGCCCAAGTAAGCAACTTAGGCTAGTAACCCATTTAGGTATTACTAAAGCGGATATAGATACCTTTATTAAAGCCTTAACGGCCCATATTTAACGCGGCTTTATAATGCTTGCGGCACACCGATTCATAACGGTCGTTGCCGCCAATTTCTACTTGGTTGCCATCGGCAATAGCCTCACCATTTTCATCGGTACGTAATACGTGATTTGCTTTACGCCCACAATGACACACCGTTTTAAGCTCTATTAACTTATCAGCCCAAGCAAGTAAATATTGCGAGCCACTAAATAACTCTCCTCTAAAGTCGTTTCTTAAGCCGTAACACAATACGGGAATACCTAATTCATCGACTACATCGGTTAACTGCATAACTTGATCTTTAGATAAAAACTGACATTCATCCACGAGTACACAATGGCGTTTTTTATCTGCATTAAGAGCTTGAATAAGCGCAAATACATCTATATCTGCATCATAAATATGCGCATCTGCTTGCAAGCCAATACGTGATGATACTTTACCCACTCCGGCTCTATCATCGATAGCCGCCGTGAGGATCACCGGCTCCATACCACGTTCTTTATAATTGAATGCAGATTGTAGTAAGGTGGTTGATTTACCTGCATTCATTGCAGAGTAGTAAAAGTATAATTGCGCCATTGTCGTGCCTTCAAATAAAAAGTGCGCTTATGCTACCTTAAAGTGCTCAGAATACAAATTTGGATACGTTATTTAGCTATTTATTTTGCTTCATGCTCTAGTAACCATTGCTTGCGCTCTAAACCACCTGCATAACCAGTTAGTTTTTTATTTGCACCAATAATACGATGACACGGCACAATAATACTGATTGGGTTTTTACCATTTGCAGCCCCTACCGCTCTCACAGCTTTAGGGTTGTTTAACTGCTCGGCAATATCTTTATAAGTCGCCACTTTTCCAAAGGGTACGCTACACAATGCCTGCCATACGCTTTGCTGAAATGGCGTGCCGCCAGTATCAAGTTCTAAATCAAACTCGGTACGCGAATGAGCAAAGTACTCATTAAGCTGCGCCACACAAGATAAAACATGCGAATTATTTATCTCGTTTAAAGGCGTACTGATATAACTGGCCGGTGGATAAAACCCCACATAACTAATACCTTTTTCAGTTGCCTGAATAATAATGTCATCAATCGGGCTGGGTAAACTGGTTTGCACTATCATAATTGCTGCCAAAGTTGAAAAGTTAAGTAAGATCGAAATGGTGCACAGTTCGCAGATTCAAAAGAGCTTGCTGCCGCTTGTGCCTTTTTAACGCCTAAATCGCCATCGAGTAAAATATCGGGCTGGCTTTGGCCGCGTAACTTTGCATAATTAACCGTCCATGGGCCAATCCCTTTTAAACTAAGCCATTGGTCTAAATCATCACAATCGGGATTCACGGCACAAAATTCAGCGAGGTTATGCAGTGCATTTTTACGCGCCTGTGGCATTTTAAAGAATGCAAAATCACTGTGTGCTAACACTTCAGGCTCAGGAAAATAGACCTGTTGGTGTTGCTTTTCACCAAGCTGTGTTACTAAATTAGTCACTAGGTTGTGCGCCGCCGCTACACTGACTTGTTGCCCAAGTATAGCCCTAACTCCCGCCTCAAAACTTGACCAAATACCCGGTAACCTTAAGCCTTTAGTAAGTGGAAATGCATTATTAATGTGTTCGCTTAAATGCGCCTCAATTAAATAAGTATCTGCATCTAAATCAAGTACACGGCGAATGTTGTTAATAACTGGCTGTAAATATTGCGTATTATCTATATCAATTTGCACCCGAAAATGATGTTTATCTGCAACAAACTCAGCATCAAAACGCCCTCTACACGATTTATAAGTAAAAGTACGCCCATAACTGGTTGGCGTTAACCACTCTATTGGCTGAATTAATCGTTTTGCTAAAAACCCATGCAATGCCTGCCAGTTATACGGCGGACGAAAAGGCAAAATTAAGGTGAGCCCAATATCAGCTGGGTGCTTGGCGGTTCTGAGCGCTGAGGGCGCAATATTAAGTTGTTTTAAAAAAGCATCATTAAAACGCCTAACACTTTTAAAGCCTGAGGCAAACGCTATCTCGGTAAGCGGTAAGCTAGTTTCTTGAATCAATTTTTTTGCAAAATGACATTGGTTAAACAATCGATATTGCGTGATAGAAATGCCAAAATATTGAGAAAATAATCGCCTTAAATAACGGCTGCTTATTCCTAAACGCGTGGCGAGCTTTTCGCAGTCGTGCTGATTATCCTGATCAATTAATTGCTTGGCTCGTAGAGCCGTTGTTTTTGTTCCCTGCCAAGCCGCACTTCCTGGTGCACTATCGGGCCGACAACGAATACAAGGCCTGAAACCAGCCTGCGCGGCAGAGTGTGCAAACTGATAGTAGACTACATTTTTTTCGTGAGCTGTGGGCGCAGGGCAAATTGGCCTGCAATAAATACCGGTACTTTTAACGGCTACATAAAAAAGCCCATCGAAACGCGCATCACGACTTTGACGTGCTTTTTGCCAGTGCTGATCACCCATAAAATGCTCTTGTAAATTAGGTAGCGCTTAGCTTAGCAAAAACTAAGCGTATTACTGGCCATATTCGGCACTAATCTTTATTTGCAAAATCAATTAATGCCTGACCCGTTAAACGATATATAATCCATTCATTTTGTGGCTCAGCGCCCATACTATTATAAAAATCAATCGCGGGTTTATTCCAATCAAGTACCACCCATTCAAAGCGGCCACAGTCTTTATTGATTGCTCTGTTTGCTAGTTCTTTCATAATGGCTTTACCAGCCCCATTTCCGCGGCTATCAGGGCTCACGTATAAATCTTCTAGGTAAAGACCATTTTTACCTAACCAAGTCGAGTAATTGTAAAAATACACGGCAAAACCAATTGGCTCATCATCTTGTAAACATATTAAACTGTGCGCCGTTGCGCCTTCACAAAACAGGGTGTTTAAAATGGCTTGCTCATCGGTTTTAACTGCATCAGGTTCTTTTTCGTAAATAGCAAGCTCATTGATAAAGTGTAGAATTGTTTTTGCATCACTTGGCTTTGCATCGCGAATTTCTATTGCTGTGTTCATTGTTATTGACCCTTAAAAAACTACTTTTATGCCTGGTAAGCATCTAATTTAATATAAAAAGTGCTTAACTAATTATGATAATTTAAGCCATTAATACATTTATTTATACCCTAGCATATCGTTTTATATTCAATAAGTAACGTTCATGAGCTTATTTCAATTTATTCATTAGGGCATTAAAAAAACAAATTAAAACAACGCTTTTATATATGGCAAAAAGTTGTCATTATGAGTACACAGTAAAGCAATGAGGAAGTTTAACTAAAATGGGTCATGGTCATTCACACAGTCACGTTGATGATAACCAAAGTGATAAACAGCTCACTCTTGCCGTATTTATAAATGTTTTACTGACTGCAGTGCAAGTTGTTGGCGGCGTATTTTCCGGCAGTCTTTCATTAATTGCCGATGCATTACATAACCTAAGTGATGCGGCCTCAATTTTTATTGCCCTCGTTGCTCGAAAAATTGGCAATAAGCAAGCTGATACAACCCACCATTTTGGCTACAAACGTGCAGAAATTCTAGCAACTCTTTTTAATAGCACCACGTTAATAGTCATCGGTGGTTATTTAATTTTTGAGGCCATAAGTAGTTATTTAAACCCTCAACCTATCAATGGCTGGATCATTGTGTGGGTTGCTGCAGTAGCGCTATTCATTGATTTAGTCACTGCATTATTAACCTTTAAAGCCGGCGCTAAAAACAACATGAATATAAAGGCGGCGTTTATTCATAATGTGTCTGATGCCATGGCCTCTATTGTGGTTATTATTGCCGGTACTTTAATTATTTTATACCAATGGTATGTAGTTGATTTAATAGCGACGATATTGATATCACTGTATGTTATTTATCACGGCGTATTATTACTTAAAGCCAGCTGCAGCATTTTAATGCAGGCAGCCCCCATTGGTTTTGACCAGCAACTTATCAGTAAAAAGTTACTGCAACAGTTTGCCATTACTCAAATAAAATCAATAAAAGCATGGCAACTCGACGATAACACCACACACTGTGAAATTGTGATGCAAACAGATACCCTTATTGAGCTTAACGCCATTAAACATTATTTACATGATGAATTTGCAATTGAGCACTGTGTAATCGAGTGTTACTAATCACTGTTTTCAATAACCAAAATGATTACATTAAAGCTCTAAGTAGGTTTACTTATATTAGATAGACTTCTCAGCGGTTTTTATTTAAACCGCTACAAAAATACGATAGATAAGTATTATCACAAATTAATTAAATTAAAGAGTACTGATAGTTGCTGCTGCAAGAGGCAGCATTAAGTTTTCAGCTTTATCTGCTTTTTTCACGGATATTTGTGTAAACAATAAATGTCCACTTCCCTGCTCCTTAGCCTTTCTTACTTCATTAATTACAGAGCCGTGAGCTGGGTGCAAAGACATCACCCCGCTACAATAGCAATAATTAGATTACGAGAGTGGCTACAAAATAAATTGAGTGAAAAAACTCAGTTGTGTAAATATTTCAGTTTTACTGTATTCATCCCAGAATTCGAAGTAATAAAGCGTAAAAGAACAACCTCAACACTTAGAATAGCTGCAATACTTTACTTAATAACCTTAGTAAGTATGCCTTTTTATGTTATAAAAAATGTAACTTGCTGATCTAAAATACAAATAACAACTTGTCCATTTGTCAGCCAGCAATGCAAACTTAAACAAGAATCAAACTCAATATTAACCATATGATTTATAAGTAAATTACTTGCAATTCTGTGCCTATATACTAGACTAGCCACAATTAGAATTTTTAGGATAAGCGCTATGAAAGGTAATCAAAAAGTAATCGACGCCTTCAATACATTGTTAGCTAACGAATTAGCTGCTATTGACCAGTATTTTATTCATTCTCGTATGTACGATGATTGGGGCTTAAACAAACTTTATGAGCGTCTTAACCATGAAATGGAAGAAGAAAAAGACCACGCTGACTGGCTAATCAAGCGTATTCTTTTTTTAGAAGGCGTACCAAACATGACCAAACGTCGTGACCTCTTAATTGGTAGCGATGTAAAAAGCATGATGCAAAACGACTTAACCTTAGAACTTGAAGTGGTTGAGTGTGTTAAAGAAGTTATTGCCATCTGTGAACAACAGCAAGATTATCAATCTCGTGAAATTCTAGAAAAGCTATTATTTGATACCGAAGAAGATCACGTCTACTGGTTAGAGCAACAATTGGGTCTGATTGACAAAATTGGCACTCAAAACTATCACCAAGCTCAAATGGGCGAATAAGGACTACATTATGAAAGGCGATAAAGACGTTATTGCAGCACTAAATAAAGTACTTGCTAATGAGCTTGTGGGTATTAACCAATACTTTTTACATGCACGTATGTTTAAAGATATTGGTTTTAGTAAACTAGACAAAGCTGATTACAAAGTATCGATACAAAAAATGAAAAACGCCGATCGTTTAATTGAGCGTATTTTATTTTTAGAAGGACTGCCAAACCTTCAAGATTTAGGACGCTTACGCATTGGCGAAAACAGCGAAGAAATGATTGCCGCTAACATGAGCTTTGAACTTGATACAGTAGATGAGCTTCGTGCTGCGATTAAACTAGCTGAAAGTAAAAAAGATTACATTAGCCGTGAAGCGCTCGATAACATTTTAAATGAGCAAGAAGAGCAAATTGATTGGCTAGAAACACAGCAACTACTGATCAAAAACACTGGGCTTGAAAACTACTTACAATCACAACTGTAAGTTAAAGTTATAAATATAAAAAAAGCAGCTAAGGCTGCTTTTTTTATGTTTAATTTTTAACTGTTATACCAATTCGTTTAGGTAGGCCTATTTATGTAGATTACTATTAAGCCACTTGATCGGTTATATCTGCAATTTGAATCAGTTTACGATTGAGGATCTTTTTAGTACAACAACAACACTTACCGCATTGGCTGCCCACTTTAAGCTCTTTAGTTAGCTCGCGCATGGTAGTAGCACCATCGTCGATGGTTTGCTCAATTTTTTTATCAGTCACACCGTGACAAAGACAAACATACATGAATACAAACAACTCTCAATTTCATTTAGTGGGTTTATATTAATCTAAACGAAAATAGTTATCAATTGGTTTTTTATAAAATTTGAATTTTTTACATTTTTTTGGCCAGCGCCACTTAAGTTGAGAATTCGCAGCAGCTTGAGAATAGTTTAAATATCAACCTGGGTGTGGCACACAGATTGAGATTTATTAATTAAAGTTCACCTTAAATCTAAGTAAGATTAGGTTTAGGTAAATAGTTGAATGATTAAAATGAATTACATTAAGTCTGAAGAAGCCTTAATGTATAAATATAGAATTAATGCGTGAGCTATTTCCGGTTTGTGCCATGAGCAGTCATTCATGATTAACTCGTTTCTGCCCCAAAATTGTTTAGCTCAGGATTCCTGACCACTTTCTCATGTCAACTCTTGACCTACATATACTAATAACAGATTATGAGCCTAGTTGAGCAATTGTGATTATCCAGGCATGTTCTGCAATTTGTGAGTGGAAGAATGTAATACACATATAGAACAATATGTTACTTCTATGGCGTCTGTATTTTATGAAAATTTTATAAATACATCGCCTGCAGAAAAGGCACTGTTAGTTGCCAAATCATCGTAGTATGGAGTATTTATGAACAGGGATTGGGAATCTGTTTTTACAACTTGGTCGCAAGGGCCAAGCAAAACAGAACAGGAGCGTGCGGAGAATGCGGAGCGCCAAATTAGACAAGCAATTCATGATAGTGAAAAGTTAAGAAATCGAAATATTAAAGTTTTTACACAAGGCTCTTATCGAAATCGTGTCAATGTTAGAAAAGATAGCGATGTTGATATTGGTGTTGTTTGTTTTGATACATTTTTCCCTGTATACCCCGATGATAATGTTAAAGCCGAATTAAATAAGAGTTTTAGTGACGGCGTTTATACTTATGTATTATTCAAGAATGAGCTTGAAGAAGCTCTTGTTTCTAGGTTTGGTAGAGAAGCTGTATCAAGAGGAAGCAAATCATTCGATATCAAAGAGAATACGTATAGAGTTGAGTCAGACGTAGCTGCATTTTTCGAACATCGCAGGTATACATCCGTAACTCATTACTTATCAGGAGTTGAAATGATTCCTGATGATTACACTCCTCCTAGAGTGAGAAATTGGCCTGAACAGCATTATCAAAATGGAGTGGCAAAGAATGACGCTACATCTAGAAGATACAAGCGAGTCGTAAGAATACTCAAAACCCTTTGCAATGAAATGGCAAGTAAAAAAATAAAATCTGCTGAAGATACGCCAAGTTTTTTAGTTGAATGTTTGGTGTTTAACGCATCAAATGAATGTTTTGGCTACCAATCTTTCAAGCCAATGGTTAGAGCTGTTCTTGCTGAACTATTCAATAATACTATGAATGATCAAAAATGTAGTGAGTGGGGTGAAGTTAGTGAACTAAAATATCTATTCCGCTCTTCGCAGCCTTGGACTCGTCAAGGAGCTCATCAGTTTATAAGTGATGCATGGGATTATGTGGGGTATGAATAATGCTAACTAGACTTCATATTTCGTCATTTGTAGGTCTCACCATAATTGTCTGGCTATTGGCTCTCTGGTTTCAAGGCATGCCTGTACTAAATGCTGACTTTCTAAAACCTTTCGGCACGGTTGTTGGCGTAATTGCGATTTTTGTTACCCTTTTTAATAAGTACATGTGGTCATGGAAAATCTTTAAGGGCTGGTATGTAAAACGGCCAGATATTAGGGGCACGTGGAAAGTAGAATTGAAAAGCAGTTGGATAAACCCCGAAACAGGAGAGGAAACTCCTCCTATTTACGGTTACGCCGTCGTTAGACAAACTTTGACTTTTCTAAGCGTACGTTTAATGACTAAAGAGTCTCGATCTATTTTAGTCGCTCATAGTATTGAACAACAAGAAGATGACGATTTATTCAAGCTTGTTGGAGTTTATCGAAACGAACCCAAAATAGAGTTACAAGGGAAACGAAGTGAAATTCACCATGGGTCGTTTGCACTAGAAGTTCATGGCTCACCCGTGTATGAGCTTGAAGGGTATTATTGGACTGATAGATCCACCAAGGGAGGAATGCAACTCACTGATAGAGTTAAAAAATTGTATGATAGCTATAATCAGGCTGAGCAAGAATTTGGCAACTAATCGGGTAGCCGGAGGTC
>NZ_PNCV01000074.1:0-38141 GCF_005886925.1 Pseudoalteromonas sp. S3260 | reverse complement strand
AAATCGGCGATACCGCAGCATCAATGCCAAACAGGCGCTGCCCGACGGGTTCTGCCTCGGGGCGATTTACTCTTTGTTGCCTACATGGAGGTAGGTACGGGGCGTGAGCAGGACGCGGCCGCTTTGCTCGGTTTTGACTTAGCCCACTAGGTTACAAACCTCGCGCCGCGATTAAATTGTCCCTAGTTTGAACAAATTTTAATCCGCAAAGGTCAACAGACCCTCATATAGTATTATTCTAGCCTAAACTTTAGTCTCTAACAGTAGAGAATAAAATGAGATTAAATTAGAATAGACCTGCCCGAGGGAATGCGTTGCTCTCAAAATTCGATGCATTCTTAGGCTATCCGTTCAAAATTGTTTAATTAGGTAAAAAAAATGACCTCATCTCACGAGTTAGAATACACAAGTAGCTGGCAAGAACGTCAAGATTACGCTGAAAGCATGCAACCAATTATTGGTAAATTGTACCGTAATCGTGGTATTGAAATCGCTGTTTACGGCCGTCCATTAGTAAACTCAAGCACTATTGATATTATCAAGTCTCACAAATCAGTAGCTCAATTTGAAGGGACTAAACTGCGCCTACGTGAAAGCTTCCCATTCTTAGAAGCTATCAGCAAAATGGAATTAAATTCTGCCCGTATCGATATTGGTAAATTAGCATACAGCTATTTATACACAGATGCAGCGAATGGTCGTTCAGTAGAAGAGTTTGTTAAAGATGAACTTGCTGAAATTGTTGACTCTAAACCAAAAGCACCACGTGACGTTGTACTTTACGGTTTTGGTCGTATCGGTCGCTTATTAGCGCGTTTATTAATTGAAAAATCAGGCCCGTATGCCGATTTAAACCTTCGCGCTATTGTTGTGCGTGGCGGTAAAGATGGCGATTTAGAGAAACGTGCAAGCTTATTACGTCGTGACTCTATCCACGGTCCGTTCAATGGTTCAATTACTATTGATAAAGAACGTAATGCTATTAAAGCTAACGGTAGCTACATTCAAGTTATCTACGCTAACTCGCCAAGTGAAGTTGATTACAGCGCCTACGGCATCGAAAACGCATTAGTCGTTGATAACACAGGTATCTGGAAAGATGAAGCCGGCCTTGGTCAGCATTTAGAATCTAAAGGGGCTGCAAAAGTATTATTAACAGCGCCTGCTAAAGGTAATATTAAAAATATCGTTTACGGTGTAAACAACCAAGATATTTTACCGGAAGACAAAATTGTCTGTGCAGCAAGCTGTACAACCAATGCGATTACGCCAACACTTAAAGCATTAAACGATCAGTTTGGTATTAAGAATGGCCATGTTGAAACGGTTCACTCGTACACTAATGACCAAAACTTAATTGATAACTACCACAAAGCGGAACGTCGTGGTCGTGCTGCGGCGCTAAACATGGTTATCACTGAAACAGGTGCTGCGAAAGCGGTTTCTAAAGCATTACCAGAGCTTGAAGGTAAACTAACAGGTAACGCAATCCGTGTACCTACACCAAACGTATCGTTAGCTATCTTAAACTTGAACCTTGAAAAGAGCACAACGGTTGAAGAGCTTAATGCGTTTTTACGTGAAACAGCACTTCACTCAGACCTACGTGATCAAATTGATTACACAGCATCAACTGAAATCGTCTCTACCGATTTAGTGGGTAGCCGTTACGCAGGTGTTGTTGATTCTCAAGCAACGATTGTTGATGATAACCGCGTAGTACTTTACGTATGGTACGACAATGAGTTTGGTTATAGCTGTCAGGTAGTTCGCTGTATGCGCGACATGGCAGAAGTCTCATTCCCAAGTTTACCTCGATAAACATATGAGCAATTAAGAAAAGCCAGCACTTGCTGGCTTTTTTAGGCCTGAAGATTTTTAAAGTGAAGCGGTTATGGTACGCTTTATTAAATTGGGTACGCGTTTATACACTTTTAAAGTGCAGTGACACGTATTTACCTCTTGGCTAAATGCCTTAGTCAAAGACACACAGTTAACTAATAGGTTTGTTGTAATGAAAATCAGTAGCAATTTCGACAGTGGTAATATTAAAGTTATTGAAGCCACCGATCCGTTAAATATTCAGCTAGAAATTAATAAAGATCACCAGTCTGAGTTTTATCAGTGGTTTCACTTTCGCCTTGAAACAACGCCTTATCAACTTCATCAGTTAAATATTAATAATCTTGATAAGTCTGCATACCCTGATGGTTGGGTAGACTACCAAGCTGTTGCTTCATACGACCGTCAAACATGGTTCCGTGTACCGTCTTCGTATGAAAATGGCACATTAACATTTGAGCTTGAGCCTGAGTGCAGCAGCGTTTACTTCGCCTACTTTGCACCTTACAGCTACGATCGTCATTTAGACTTATTAGCATGGGCGCAAAGCCAAGAAATTTGCCAACTAGAAACACTAGGTCAAACGCTTGATGGGCGTGACATGAGCGTGCTTAAAATTGGTCAGCCAAGCGCCGATAAAAAAGTAATTTGGATCACTGCTCGTCAACACCCAGGTGAAACAATGGCAGAGTGGTTTGTAGAAGGCTTAGTACACAAGCTACTTGATGATGAAGACCCTCATGCAGCAGCGTTACTATCAAAAGCGGTATTTTATATCGTGCCAAACATGAATCCAGATGGCAGTGCACGTGGTCACTTACGTACTAATGCTAAAGGGGTTAATTTAAACCGTGAATGGCAAACACCCAGCATGGAAAACAGCCCAGAAGTTTACTTAGTGCTTAATAAAATGCGCGAAGCCGGCTTAGACATGCACCTAGACATTCATGGTGATGAAGCCATTCCATATAACTTTGTTGCCGGTAGTGAAGGCATACCAAGCTATGATGCACGCCTAAAAGGCCTAGAAGATAGCTTTAAAGCCGCGCTTTTAACTATTACTCCAGAGTTTCAAGATACGCATGGCTACGATAAAGACGAACCAGGTCAAGCTAACTTAACAGTAGGTTCATCAGCGACAGCAGAAGAATTTAAAGCACTGACTTACACAGTAGAAATGCCATTTAAAGATAATAATGACTTACCCGATCCAGATTATGGTTGGTCAGATCGTCGTTCATATCAATTTGGACAAGATACTTTAGCAGCCATTGTTAATGTTGTAGACAACTTAAGATAAAACGTTTGTTTCAAAGGGTATCAATAATATTGATACCCTTTTTACTTTTAGCTAAACCAACCGTACCAAAAAATAAGAATCATTTACCCACCACAGCACTAAAACGTTTCAATACACCTTCTCGACAGATTTAATACCATATAGTCTAAATCAATTTGCACTTAGTTAAACCTTGTCTTAGCAGGCTCAATATAAATAAACAATAAGTTGTTTTGAAAATTAACTGTTAACAAGGTTGGGCACTTAAGTTAATATCGATTGAACAATAAGAAAAACGGAAAAGATTAACCCCTTATTTCGTAAAGCTTATGTCAGGTATTCTGAGTAGCAGAGTATGGTAATTAATAATAATAAATATAACTGTGAGGATGTTCATGGAAGCTTTTGTAAGCGCCGTTAATGATGTTGTTTGGAGTGATGCACTCATCTATTTATGCCTAGGCGCAGGCTTATTTTACTCCGTACTAACTCGATTTGCTCAAGTTAGACATTTTAAAGAAATGTGTAAGCTATTATTTAGCCCTAACACCTCAGAAAAAGGAATTTCATCTTTTCAAGCTCTTGCTGTTTCATTATCTGGCCGAGTAGGGGTTGGTAATATTGCCGGTGTGGCAGCCGCAATTGGTTTTGGTGGCCCTGGCGCTATTTTCTGGATGTGGGTTGTTGCTTTTTTAGGTGCAAGTACTGCATACGCAGAATCAACATTAGGTCAAATTTATAAGTTAGAAGAAGACGGCCAATACCGCGGTGGTCCAGCGTATTATTTTGATCGTTGTTTAGGGCAAAAGTGGCTGGCTGTATTATTTGCTGTGTCGGCAATTATAGCGTGTGGGGTCTTCCTGCCGGGCGTGCAAGCAAATGCTGTGGGCAACGCATTCACTCAAGTATTTGGCGATGGCACTATGGTGTCTACAAGTTTTGGTGACGTAGGTAGTTTTAAACTGGTTGCGTTGGCCATTATTCTAATCGTTTTAGCGTTTATTATCTTTGGTGGTATAAAGCGCATTGCTAATTTTACGCAAATTGTAGTGCCATTTATGGCGCTTGGTTACATCGTATTGGCCTTAATTATCGTATTTTTAAATATAGACAAAGTACCAGGCATTTTCTCGCTTATTATTGGTGATGCATTTACAGCTCAAGCAGGCTTTGGCGCTGCAATTGGCTGGGGTGTTAAGCGTGGTATCTATTCTAATGAAGCAGGTCAAGGTACAGGTCCTCATGCGGCGGCGGCGGCAGAAGTTGATCACCCTGCACAGCAAGGTTTAGTGCAAGCTTTTTCTGTTTATGTTGATACGCTTTTTGTATGTACAGCAACGGCATTAATGATTTTAATGACGCAGCAATACAATGTAGTCGGTACTTTGCCAGAAGGGCAGTTTATAATCCAAAATGTGGATGCGGCAACTGAAGTGGGATCAGCAGCATTCACCCAAATGGCGTTGTTTAGTGTATTTGGTAGCTTTGGCGAAGCGTTTGTAGGTATCGCTTTATTCTTCTTTGCTTTTACCACCATACTGGCCTATTACTTCATTGCTGAGACGAATATCGCGTACTTAAATCGCTACTTTAAAGGAAGTATTCCGCTTGTAGTGGTAAAACTTATGATTATGTTTATGGTAGCCTACGGCATGGTTAACAGTTCCGGTTATATATGGACTATTGGCGACATAGGCGTTGGCTTAATGGCGTGGATCAACATATTGGGTATATTAGCCATTTTCTTTGTCGCTAAACCGGCCTTAACATGTTTGAGTGATTATGAAGAACAAAAGAAAAAAGGTGGCAAAATCATATTTGATCCCGTTAAGTTAGGGATTAAAAACGCTACCTTCTGGGAAAAACGCCTTGAAAAGCAATCAAAAGACGCTGAATAAACAGATCCCAATAACCTAATATCATCTATTGGGTTAAATTCAAAAAAGACAAAGAGCAATAAAACAAGTACAATGAAAAGCGCCGAAAGGCGCTTTTTTTATGCGTAGTATGGAGAGAGATGTATGGCGATTATTCGTTGCCCCAAATGTGCAAAATCAATTTCAGATAAACATTCGCAGTGTCCACATTGCCAAAGTAACGTTGCTGAATTAAATGCCGAGCAAGTTCAACAACTTCAACGTGAGCAGCGAATTAAAAAGCAGCAAATGTTTATGAACCACTCCTTTTTAGCGCTGATCTTATTTTTAGGTGGCTTCTTTTGTTTGTACTTCCTACAACCTCAAGAAAAAACACTTCAGTGGTATGCGTATACCTCGGCCATTGGCATTGGCTGTATTTGGTACCTTATTAACCGTATTATTTTAGTGACTCTGAAAAAGAAAAAATGACATGAATATTGACAACCTAGTACAGAATATTACTCCAGAATTATTTGAGCGCTTACAGTATGGCGCGGCAACGGGAAAGTGGCCAGATGGCACGCCTTTATCAGATGAGCAAAAGCAACAAACAGTGCAACTAGTGATGTTGTACCAAGCAAAAGTAGCACAATCAAACGAGCAGTTTACCATTGGTGCAAATGGAGAAATGATCCAAAAAACCAAAGCGCAACTACAAAAAGAATTCAAATCAGATAACGAAATAGCTAGGTTCAGTGAAAATGATCTTTAAACACCTTTTTACACCAAAATGGAAACACCCAAAGCAACAAGTTCGTTTAGATGCGATTGAGAAACTTGATGTGGCACGTGACGTAACAATTTTAAGCACTTTAGCCCTTGAAGACTCATCGGCTGAAATTCGTCGTAAAGCACTGCAAAAAGTAAACCACTTACCACTGTGGTGGAAAGCTTACAAACAAGATCAGGCATTGAAAGATATTGCTGAACAACAAATCTCATCGGCTGTATTAAACAGTGAAAGTAGCTTATCGGCGCAGATTAAAAATGAGTACATTGAACGCTTTGCACCGGTTAAAACCCTTGAAAAACTAGCATTTGCTGAAAAAGAATTGCAAGTGAGAGTTAAGCTATTAAAACGTCTAGCTAACCCTAAACTGATTGAAAAAGCCTTTAAAGAAGCAAACGAAGAGCTGCAAAAACAGTTAGTTGATTTAGTCATTACTCAGCAGCTAACTAAAGCACTGTTAAAGCATGCTCAAGGTGAAGCCAAAGTTGCGCTAGAGAGTCATCTTGAAAGCGAGCGTTTAGCGCTTGAAATGCCATCGCAAGTTGAAAACGCAACCCGTGTTATTTTAGCAAAGCTTAATGCATTGCGTGATAAAAATGACTACGCCATTGTTGACCCACAAGCTGCAGAACTCATTGCGCAGTGGCAAGCTCTTGAATTAAAATGGCTAAGTGAAGAACATGTTAAAACCCTTGATGCTAAATATATATCAATTACCGATAAGCTCGATGCACACATTGCAACCTTAAAAGCGCAACATGAAATAGAGCAGCAACGTTTAGCGCAGCAACAGCGCCAAGTGTTAGCGTTAGCTACGTTAGAAGCATTAAGTGAAGAAATTGAAAATGCATTGCAACTTGGATTAGAAACCCCAGAGCAAATTCAGCAAGATTGGCTTAATGCAAAAGTAGCACAAGCAAAAGACACACTAGATAAAACGCAATTGATGGCTGATCAGCAATCAAAACAAGTGATTAATAAGCTTGAGCAACTATTTTTACAAGTAGCCAAGTTACCTGAGCTAACCGCGGCGATTAAAGAATATAAAATTGCTTACAGTGCGCTGTGCGAAATAAAACCCGCCGAGCAGCTCAGTGATTACGATCAACAACTAACTGCCTTTAATCACACATTTAAAGAGGCATGCAGCCATTTAGATGTACTTAGCAATGATTTACAAGCGTCATTTAAAACCCAACTTAATGCGCATAAAAAGCAATTTTTAGCTGCAATGACCGAACTCACTAAGCCGCTTGAAAAAACCCAGAGCCAAGCTAAACGTAAGGCACGTGATGTTAAACGTTTAATTGAAGAAGGGCGCTTTAATGTTGCATTTGGTGTATTTAAAGGGTTCGAAGAGTTATTTAACGAATTGACCGAAAAATATCAACAACCGCTTGTTAATTTAAAAGCAGACCTAGAAGCGCAATTAGCCGATGCTAAAGATTGGCAAAAATATGCGGCCGCACCAAAACGTGCAGCACTTTTAGAAGAAGTAACAGCGTTAGTTGATGAGCCGTGTAACGATCCACAACAGCGTGCTGATCAAGTTAAAGTACTTCGCAAGCGTTGGAACGAGCTAGGACGCCTTGATACAGAGCAAGAGAAACAACAGGGCAACGAGTTTGATGAAAAAATTGAGCTTTTATTTGCCCCTTGTCGCAGCTACTTCGCTGAGCAAGAAGTGCAACGTGAAGCAGCAAAAGCAGAGCGCGAGCAATTGATTGCTGATATGCATGCATTGCATTTACAAGCGACAGGGGATGCTGATTTAGATTGGAAACAACTAGAAAGCAACTATAATCGTTTGCAAAAGGCATGGCGAAGTGTGGGTAAAGTTGACCCGAAAACATACCGCGTGTTGAACGAGCGTTATAAGGCAGAGCAGCAACAGGTTGTAGCGTCACTTAACGCGTTTCATAAAGGCAATGCCGCACTTAAAAATGAGCTCGTTGAACAAGCACAGCAATTATCACAAAGCGATAATTTAGCAGATGCTTGCCAACAGCTAAAGCAGTTACAGCAACAGTGGCAAACCATAGGGTTTGCAGGCTTAAAAGCTGAAAACGCATTGTGGCAAAAATTCCGTCAGTTTAATGATGCAACTTTCACTAAACGAAGCGAAGAGTTTGAACAGCAAAAGCGCGAACAAAGCGAGTCAGATAAGCTGGCAACAACTGTTCTGAATGAGCTTGAAGCAGCATTAAATAGTGTAGAAGGTAAAGCCCAATTACTTGATTTACAAACCAAAGTTAAAGGGTATACACAGTTTAAATCGTTAACCTCTAAAGTGTCTGCTTTGTTATCAGCCATAGATGAAAAACTGACAGGCTTAGCGGCTAAAAATGAGCAAGCTAATTTAGATGCTTTATTTGTTGCACTTGAGAACAACGAGCCAGTCCCGAGCCAATTTAATGGTGCAGTTAAAACAGCATTGAGCTGTGAGCAGCTGTTAACGCGCATGGAAATACTTGCGAGCGTAAGTTCGCAAAACTCAGCGCAAAGAATGGTAGAGCAAGTAGCCATGCTTGATGATAAGCACCGTGGCGAACACGCTGATTTAAATTATTATTTAAAGCAGTTATTAGCACTCAGCGAGGGTTCAGTCACAGCTGACACACTAGCAAGGTTAAAAGTTATTTTTGCTGTAAATTAACTTTTATCAACTAAAATAAAAAAACCGCTATTAAAGCGGTTTTTTATTATGGCTACTTACTGCCTATACGATTAACTAATAGGGTTTTGCATGAAAATTTTTGTTTTTATTTCACTACTATTTTTAACTGCCTGTAACAGTACGCAGGGTATTTCGGTTTATTCATTTACAAATTCAGAGGTTGAGTCGTTACTAAATAAAGAGTTACCTAAATTAAGTGAAAAAGTTAGCCTGATGGGCTTACCTGTGCAGTTTGATGTGAATGATTTAAGCGTTAATATTGGCCCAGATAATAGTGATTATGTTTTATTAGGTGCAGATTCTAGCGCCGAGATTAATGCTTTTGCATTAAAGTACCCAGTGCGCTTAAAGCTGCAAATACAGGGCACTCCTTTTTATGACAGCGAGAAAAAAGCGGTATTTTTACGTAATGTTAAGTTACTCGACTCAAGCATTGATGCCGGTGGCTTTAAAGGTAATTTAGAAGTGCTGGATAACGAGGCCATGGATGTAATGAATGCTTTTTTAGCCGTTAACCCCGTTTATAAGTTAAATATGAACGATCCTAAAATGGCATTATTAAGTAATTTACCTTTAGATTTAAAAGTAGTAGAAGGCGCTATTAAGCTAGTCCCTCGGTTATAATTTAGATCCAATAGGCGTAATAAAACGTATTAGTTGACCTTATTATTAATAGATTAGGTTAATTATGGCTAATGAGCGATCCGTTCCCACATCTCGACTTTCACGTTTTGCAAAGTTAGGCTCATTAGCCACTGGCGTCGCCACGAATATGTTAGTGGGCGGAGCTAAAAGTGCGCTTTCTGGTAAAGGCTGGGATAATAAAAGCTTATTGCTTCAGCCTAAAAATATTGAAAACCTAGCCACTCAACTCTCACACCTGCGCGGTGCGGCAATGAAACTTGGGCAGCTGCTTTCAATGGATGCGGGCGACTTATTAACTCCCGAACTTGCTCAATTACTGTCTTTATTGCGCTCCGATGCCAACCCGATGCCACACAAACAACTGGTCAGTGTACTAAAAGAGCAGTGGGGAGAGGATTGGTTATCGCGTTTTTCTCATATTGAGCTTAGGCCGTTTGCGGCGGCGTCCATTGGTCAGGTTCATTTAGCTTATAAAGAAAATGGCGCGCAGCTGGCAGTTAAAATTCAATACCCTGGAATCGCAAAAAGTGTAGTGAGTGACGTAGATAACGTGATCACTTTACTTACCTTATCGCGGTTATTACCTAAAGAGCTGGATATTAAACCCTTAGTGGCAGAAGCCAAAGCACAGCTATTAGCAGAGGCCGACTACACTCGAGAAGCTGAGTATTTAGCACGTTACAAAAACCTGTTAGCAGATAACGCGCATTTCAAAGTCCCTAGCGTGTATCCCCAGCACAGTACTGCGCAAGTGCTAACTATGGAGTATGTAGATGCCAAGTCTATAGAGGGCATTACATATTTACCACAATCAGAGCGAAGTCGGGTTGCTGAGCAACTGATTGATTTATTTTTTAAAGAAATGTTTGTCTTTAATTTAATCCAAACCGACCCTAACTTTGCAAATTTTCATTACCAACCTGAATCACAAAAAATAGTATTATTTGACTTTGGTGCCACACGAGAAATTACCCCAGCACTAAGTAATGCCTATCTAGCTTTATTTAAAGCTGGTAGTAATAACGATCGTGAGGGGGTGCTCAATGCCGCCACCGATATTGGCTATTTTAAAGACTCGCTCAAAGACAATTACAAAGAAAAAGTGATTGATTTATTTTTAATGGCCTGCGAGCCACTGCGTTATCACGGCGAGTTTGATTTTAAAAACAGCGCGCTTGCTAGCAATATTAAAGATGCTGGCTTGCAGTTAAGTGCACAGTCGCAGCAATGGCATACGCCTCCTGTTGATGCGTTGTTTATTCACCGTAAGCTAGCGGGCTTGTATTTAATTGCAGCACGACTAGAAGCAAAAATAGATATTAAGGCATTATTTAGCCATTACTAGGTGCTAAAGCAGGAGAGAATTGGCATAATACTCGCGATATTTCGCGAGGTCTGCAATGATAAAAAACTTTTTAAACGATCCTACTTTATTACTTAATGCGGTAGGTGAGGGCATATACGGATTTGATTTATCTGGTAATGCGGTGTTTGTAAATCCAGCGGCTGAGCGAATGACGGGTTGGACAGCCGATGAATTGCTGGGTAAAAAAATACATCAATATCATCATCACAGTCATGCAGATGGCACGCCTTACCCTGCCGATGAATGCCAAATTTACTGCACCATGTTTGATGGTAAACGCCGCGAGGTTAAAAACGAAGTATTTTGGCGTAAAGATGGCAGCGCTTTTGCTGTTGAATATACCTCCACGCCCGTTTATAAAAATAGCCAGCTTATCGGAGCCGTAGCCGTTTTTCGCGATATATCAGCGCAGCAGCGAACCCAAACCGCGCTCCAAGATGCTTTAGCGCAAGTAAAGCATTTAAGCGAGCAGCTCAAAGATGAAAACGACTACCTTACTGCCGAGCTAAATCAAGATTGGCAAGACTCAGGGCTAGTAGGGCGCAGTGATGTATTTCAACGTATGTTGCAGCAAATACAGTTAGTGAGCGAAACCGACAGTACGGTGTTGATACTTGGTGAAAACGGTACTGGCAAAGAGCTGGTGGCACGTAACTTACATAGATTAAGCAAGCGCAATGAGCAGGCGTTTATAAAAGTTAATTGTGCGGCGTTTACCCCTAGCTTATTAGAATCGGAGTTGTTTGGACACGAACGAGGCTCGTTTACCGGCGCAAGTGAGCGACGTAAAGGGCGTTTTGAACTTGCTGATAAGGGCACTTTATTTTTAGATGAAGTGGCAGAGCTGCCGTTAGAGTCACAAAGTAAATTATTACGAGTATTACAAGAGCGCGAATTTGAGCGAGTAGGGGGCAGCCAAACCCTAAAAGTTGATATTCGTATCATTACTGCAACCAATCGTAACTTGTGGGAAATGGTACAAGCAGGGCAGTTTAGAATGGACTTATATTATCGTTTAAACGTGTTTCCTATCAAAGTGCCAGCACTAAAAGAGCGAAAAGAAGATATACCTTATTTATGTCAAAACTTAATTGTGCAAATAAACAAGCGGCTAGGTAAGCAATTACAGGGGTTAAGTAACAAAGCTATTAGGCAACTACAAGCCTATGACTGGCCCGGCAATATCAGAGAGCTGCAAAACGTGTTAGAGCGAGAAGCTATTTTATCTACACAGCCCACACTGCAGTTAAGTCAGCCGCTAAAAGCCGGTGATGCGAGTGCTGTTAACCCAACGCTTACACTGGATGAGGCGCAAAGGCAGCATATCATCTCCGTACTGATGTTATGTAACTGGAAAATTGCAGGCGAACAAGGCGCGGCAAATAAGTTGGGCTTACCAGAGAGTACGCTTCGCTCAAAAATGCGAAAATTAGCAGTGCATCGTACTCGTTAACTCGCGATATATCGTGTATGTCGTTAAATGTCGCGAATTTTCGCTTTGGTGTTATGTGTATAATCATTTAATATCAATAAGTTAAATTAACTTTCACTGTGGTCTGAAAGTTGCAAAATCGTACTTAATACCCGTCACTATTAAGTAAGTAACATGAAGTTTGATATTAAAGAAGAAGACATGATCATTAAGCCCTACAAAGAAGAAGGGCCAATTTATATACGCGAGCAAAAAGGGTTTTTTCAGCGTATACGCCGTAATTTAGGTTGGTTGCTAATGCTCAGCTTTATCGCCATTCCTTGGATTCAATATAACGGTCAGCAAGCGGTTTTATTGGATGTCGCCACCCAAAAGTTTACTATTTTTGGCCTAACCTTACTACCTCAAGACTTTATGATTCTCGCCATGCTATTTATGGTGGGGGCGTTTGCGTTATTTTTTGTGACCAATTGGCTTGGCCGTGTGTGGTGCGGCTATACTTGCCCGCAAACAATTTGGATGTTGATGTTCTCTTGGGTGGAACAACGTATTGAGGGGACGCGTAACCAGCGTATTAAGCTTGATAAAAGCCCATGGGATATTACCAAGTGGCGTAAAAAAATTACTAAGCACAGTGCATGGCTGGTTATTTCACTCTTAACTGCCACTTCTTTCTTAGCGTATTTTATTCCAGCTAGAACCTTATACCTAGAAATGGTTAATTTTGAATGGTCTGGGATCACCAGTTTTTGGGTGTTTTTATTTGCATTTTGTACCTATGGCAACGCAGGTTTTTTACGAGAAAAAATGTGTACAGTGGCGTGTCCGTATTCGCGCTTTCAATCAGTGATGTTTGATAAAGACACGCTGGTGGTTACTTACGATAGCGAACGAGGTGAAAACCGCGGTCCACGTAAACGTAAAGCCGATCCTAAAGCGCTTAATTTAGGTGACTGTGTAGACTGTAACTTATGTGTTGAAGTATGTCCTGCTGGGATTGATATTCGCAATGGACTGCAATATGAATGTATTAACTGTGGCTTATGTATTGATGCCTGTGACGATACCATGGATAAGTTTGGCTACGAAAAAGGCTTAATTAAATACGCCAGTGAAAAGCAAATGGCGGGGCAAAAAACTAATCCATTTAGGCTCAAGTTAGTGGGCTATGGCGCTTTAACTGCGCTGTTAATTATTTCTATGTTTGCTTGGATGCTACAACGTACGCCTATCGAAGCCTCAGTCCTAAGAGACAGAAACGCACTGTATCGGGTAAATTATGAAGGGTTAGTAGAAAACCCTTATACACTCACCATCATTAACAAAACGCAGCAACCTTTGCATTATTCTATTTCAATTAGTGGGTTAGAAGGTGCGAGCTTGCAAAGTCCTAACGCTGTGTTGGTAGAGCCAGGGTTGATGAAAAGTGTTCCTGTAACGGTTACTGCCGATGGATATGATATACCCACGAAGGTGAGTAAGCTACAGTTTAAAATTACCGCACAAGAGGACAATAGCATTTCAATTACTAAAGAGAGTCAGTTTTATAAAAACTAGCCCATTTGGTTTTTCGTTGACTATACCTCGGTCGTGTAATTGATTTACTCGGCTGAGGTAAGCTGACTTTTTATAAATGCCTTAGCGCTTGGCAAGTCATCAAACAAGCATTCTTGTAAATGAGCGTCACGGCTTGAACTGTGCATAATACGTTGTAGTTGCCTTATGGCTATGGGAGAGGTGAGTATAAAGGCACTCATTATGCAATTATTTATCCCCATTGTTTGGCTAACATCGATCATATTTTTTTCAGCGTCAGGGGTGGCGGCCACAACGTCGGGCGAGTGGCTAATATAGCCCCAAGGTTGATGTTTAAACGTTGTAATGGTGTCTAACAGAGCGGCTTTAAAGTGATTTAATAACTCAGGGTTTAAGTTGCCTTTAAATTGCGCAATAACAATATTACCCTCAACATAAAAACTGTAACTGCCGTAATTATTTTTAAATTCCAATAGCCGCTCCTTTGTCTGCACCTTACTATGTGCTGATGAATACCATAACTATTACTTATTAATAATGTAGTCCAACGCACCCGAAATTGCCGCAACTTGCGCTAATATGCACTCTTCAGGGTTGGCCGTTGCACTATCTGGGTAAACTTCCGTGGTTGTAACGTAGGTTGCATCAGATAACCCCATGCATAAACCTAACTCTTTTGCTGCATAGTTTATTACCCCAAATTGTTCTTGAGGTACACCAATTAATTGTTTATTTTCATCGCTTGGAGCGATGTGTGTGACCTTTTCAACACATTCAATAATAGCTTTTTGAAAAGCAGGCTCTGGTTTGTTGCTGTCAGCGACTAAATAAAAACCGTCTGGTATATTCCAATTAGTATTTATTTTACCTTCGCGCGCTGCAAGTGCAGGGCGAAATTCACTGTTATCTGAATCAGTGGTTTCATGCAAATCGATATGCGCGATTAAATCAGTATTTAAAGATTGCACATAATTCATTACCAATGCAGATTCTTGCGCTGGGCTGCCTTCATAAAAAGAACGGTTTGGATCAATCGCCTCTGGGTTCCAGCGGTTTATTGTTTCATAACCCCATGGGCTAATGCAGGGAGTAATCACCAGATTAAATTTCTCTGCGTATTGAGTTGCCAATGTTTTTGCAAACCTTAACGCACCGTGTACTCCGCTGGTTTCGTAGCCATGTACGCCGCCAGTGATTAGCACTGTGTGTTTATTTTTATCAAAGTGTTGGGTTTTTAATGCAAACAAAGGGTAACTGTTTTGAGCATAATTAAGTTCACCATATTGCTCTACAACAAGCGTATCTTTTAGCTCATTAATTAGCGTTAATACTTCATCGTTATAACTACGTTTAATTTTCTGGGCTTCAAGCCATTGGAGTTTATGATTGTTATTCCACTTTTCACCAGGGTTGCCAATAGGGTAGGTACTGTTATTCATATTAAACCTTTACGTTGAATTATCTTTGCGGGCTATAGAGCACATAGACCATAATGACGAAAATAAAGCGTTAGCTTAACGCTGACTAAAATAGCGCGCAAGTATATGCGATAGTCACTGCATTAGTTAATGGCTGAGCTTGAATGCGGATAGTGCCTTTGTTGCATAAAGTCTTCTAAAAACCATGCGGCAAACTCATGTCTGCCCTCTACATCGGCTTTACTATAGATGTCTGATGCTTGTTGGCGTACGGTTTTTTCTTTTGTGTTTCTTAGTGCGCTTATTTCTTTAAAGCTTAAGCCTTTAAGTAATAACATCGCGACTTCTTGCTCGCTACGAGTGAGTGTCCACTGAGAAAACTGCGTTTGTATAACACCACTGTATTGATGACGCGCGTCTTTCATTTCCTGCGATATGTTGTTTAACTGAGTCACAGAACTGTGTAATTCGCGCTTAAGGTTAATAATTTTTTTAGTTCGCGCGTTAATATCTTTAATTAAATACAGAGCACCCAAGGCAGAAATAATCACAATTAAGCTCTCAGTAAAAATATGCCACTGCGGCACCCCTAATTTTAAATCCATGATCACGTCAAAAAAATTTAACACCATGATCACCAATAGCGTTGCTGCGATTATTTTATCTCTCATTAAGTTCTCTAATATCAGTAGGTTAAATTTGCAATGGACATATGTACTGTACTGTCAAAATCAGGGTTTATAAGCATATTAAGGCGTTTGCCTGATGATTTAACCGTCTAAAAAAGTCATGGTTGATTCTATAAAATTAATCAAATGTGAACAAACTAAATGCTGTTAAATTTTACAAAAAAAATGCGTCATTTTTTGCGTATTCAATATACGTTATTTTTCTTCTTTACGGTGACTTTATTAACATTTAATCCTGTGTTTGCTTCGCAAAATTTAGCACCTGTAGGGCTTTCGTCACTCAGTGGTTTTGATGTTGAATTTGCGCCGATTCAAAAAACAGAGTTTATTAACGGGCAAAGTTTAATTGGTGAAGTTAATTTCAAACCTGGGGTCAATTATACGGTGCTGTTTGCGTTTGATGTACAGCAGGTTCGTTACTTATACCCTAACGGCCGCATGGTTGAAAAGGGCGCCACGATTGCAAGCGTTGAGGGCAGTGATGTACACCATTTTTTAGATGCCTATCAATCAGCAAAAGACATGCTCGCTATTGCTAAAAGCCATTACGACATAAATCAACAACACTTAAAAAACAAAATAATAAGAAGTTCTGAATGGGTTGAAATCACAAAAAGCTATTTTGAAGCCAAGCTAAATTTTGAACATATGCAACATCAAATGGCATTTTTAAACATTGATGATAATGAAAACGTGACCTTAGTGAGTCCAAAAACAGGCATTTTAAAACTCACTAATGAGTCGGGAAACCGTGTGATGGGTGACACCGCGTTTGATATTATCGATGCAAGTAGTATTCGCGTTAAGATTAAAGTTCCTCTTAGTTTTACCAACACGTTAGCGCATTTCAAGCTGTCACAAAGTTGCAGCTTAAATATTGAAAGCTATGACAGTATTGCAGATAAATACCATCAAATAGTGTGGGCGTCGCCAAGCTCAAATGAGTGCCAGCTTAGACTGGGGCAAACTATCAAAGTCACACCGGTAAATAAATTAACGGGCTTTAAAATAGCAAAGTCAGCGGTGTTTGAATTTGAAGATGTTAATTACATTGCTTTAAAGTCTGGCGATAACCTTGAGTTACTTCCGATTGAGCTCAAGGGTACACAAGGCAAAGACTATGTATTTACTGCTAACAAAAACCTGGATGATCAGCAGGTACTAATAAGCTCGGTAAGTGCGCTACAAGGTATGTTGCTTCACTTAGGGAGAGAGTAAATGTTAAACCTGCTTATTAAGTTTTCACTTACTCAGCGTTTGTTTGTTAGTATTTTTGTTATTGTTGCTATGGCCATTGGTGCTAAATCTTGGTTAAGTATTCCGGTGGATGCTTTTCCAGAAATATCGCCGACCCAAGTTAAAATAGTGTACAAATTACCCGGTATGAACGCCCTTGAAATTGAATCCCAAGTAACGCGCATTATTGAAACCGAACTACTGGGTATTCCGTCACAGCAAATGCTGCGCTCTACCACCAAGTATTCGATTACCGATATTACCATTGACTTTAAACAAGGTACTGACATTTACTGGGCCCGTCAGCAAGTTAATGAGCGGCTGTTAAATATTTTGCCCACCTTGCCCAGTAATATTAGTGGCGGCATGGCGCCAATGAGCACGCCTTTGAGCGAAGTGTTCATGTTTACCATAGAAAGCACTCACTTATCGTTGATTGAAAAAAGAGAGCTTTTAGATTGGCAAATTCGTCCATTACTGCGCACTGTAACCGGCGTTGCTGATGTAAATAGCCTTGGCGGCTTTTCAAAAACCTATGAAATACTTCCCAATACTTTATTGATGCAACAGCATCAAGTCAGCTTTGATGAAATGAAGTTGGCAATCACGCAAACGAATCAAAACGGTGGCATAGGGCGCTTAGAAAAAGGCAACGACACCTTAATTTTGCGCACTGAGGGCAAATACACCGATATAACCTCTATTGAAAATACCGTGATTAAGTCCACTCAAAATAAGGTTATTCGGTTAAGTGATATTGCCACGGTACATGTTGGCAGTTTAACCCGTTATGGCGCAGTCACTAAAAACAGTGAAGAGGCGGTACAAGGGCTTATAATTGCGCTTAAAAATAGTAATACAGCGCAAGTTGTTGCAGATGTAAAAGATAAACTTCGCACCATTGAAGCGTCATTACCGCAAGGCACAAAAATTAATGTGTTTTACGACCGCTCTAACTTAATAAATACCGCAATTAGCACCATTACCAGCGCACTAGGCCAAGCAATTATTCTAGTAATAGTGTTACTTGCCTTGTTTTTAGGTGATATTCGCTCTTCATTGGTGGTGTCTTTGTCTTTACCTATGTCGGCATTGCTGACGTTTATAATGATGAAGCAGTTTGATTTATCGGCTAATTTAATGAGTTTAGGCGGCTTAGTGATTGCCATTGGTATGCTGGTGGACTCATCGGTAGTTATTGTTGAAAACATAGTGAATCGGTTGGCTAACAATCAGCACCTCCCTCGGCTGCATGTTATTTATCGCGCTTGTAAAGAAGTCGCGGCGCCAGTGTTCTCAGGCACAATTATTATTATTATCGTGTTTTCACCGCTATTAATGTTAACAGGGTTAGAGGGCAAGTTATTTACCCCAGTGGCGCTCACTATCGTGTTTGCCATGCTAAGTGCGCTGTTGTTGTCGTTAACGGTTATTCCAATTTTAGCCTCATTGTTATTAAAAAATGAACCCGTAACCCAGCCTAAAATGGTCACGCTATTACAAGGTTTTTATACTAAAACACTTGCCCAAGCAATTAAAAAGCCGGTGGCTATTAGTGTTATATCAGTTGCTGTTTTAGTGCTCAGTGGGGTGTTATTTCAGGGACTTGGTAAAAGCTTTATGCCCGTTTTAGATGAAGGCGACATTATTGTGCAACTGGAAAAATCGCCGAGTATTTCCTTGCAAGCCTCGCTGGATATAGATAAACAAATTGAAGCCACACTGTTAAAAAACACCCCAGAAATCGTACAAATTGTTGCCCGTACCGGCTCCGATGAACTCGGGCTTGATCCTATGGGGTTAAACGAAACCGATGTGTTTATGGAATTAGCGCCAAAAGATACGTGGCGTTTTGACTCCAAAGCGCTGCTAATCGAGGATATTCGACAAACACTTACGCAATTTCCAGGGGTAAATATTGGCTTTACTCAGCCAATACAAATGCGGGTATCAGAAATGCTCACCGGTGGCACCGGTGATATTTCGATTAAAGTATTCGGTAATGACATTGCGACACTTGCCTCATTAGCTGAAAAAATCACGGCACTTGCCACTAACATTGACGGAGCAAGTGATGTGCAAATGGCGCTTATTGAAGGGGGTAAATACGTAAATATTAAACTCATTCCTGAGGTTGCTAGTCAGTTTGGTTTAACCACCGAAGGATTAAGCGATTATTTAAAGTCGCAATTAGAAGGCTTACAGGTATCTGCACTGCAAGAAGGAAACCGCGTGATCCCTATTGTGTTTAATGCACAAAAAGGCGACAGCGCAGCACACTTTGAGTTATCGTCAATGAGCGCATTAAAACAAAAGCTAATTTTAATGCCCGACAACAGCCTACTACCACTTGAAGAGGTGGCTAATATTAGCTTTAAAACGGGGCCATTGTTAATAGAGCGAGAAAAAGCAAAGCGCTTTGCTTCTGTAAGCGTTAATGTGGATAACCGCGATGTGGTTAGTTATGTAAATGAACTGGAAGCTAAAATTAATAGCAGCATAAAGTTACCCAGTGGTTTTACCTTGTCGTTTGGTGGCGAATTTGAAAGCCAGCAACGTGCAACACAAAACTTGCTGGTGCTTATTCCTGTGGCATTAATACTAATTTTCATTATTTTATTTACCACGTTTAAATCCTTATCTAAATCAACGCTGATAATTGCTAATATTCCGTTTGCGTTAATGGGGGGAGTGATTGCCCTGTTTATTAGTAATGAATACCTGTCGGTGCCTGCATCGGTTGGTTTTGTTGCTTTACTTGGCGTAGCGGTACTCAATGGTATTGTGATGATCAGCTACTTTGAGCAAATGAAAATGTTTTCTGCCAATGTAACGCAGCGCATTTTAGATGGCGCAAGCAGACGCCTTCGCCCAGTGTTAATGACAGCCACAACCGCAATGTTTGGTTTACTGCCACTGGTATTTGCCACCGGCCCTGGCGCTGAGATTCAAAAACCATTGGCGATTGTGGTTATTGGCGGGTTAATTACCTCAACAATTACAACACTTTATTTATTACCTATCTTTTATGGTTGGTTGGAGAAAAAACATGGCTGAACAGTTACTTTTTACCGTAAATGTACCCACAAACATAAAAGATGACGTGGTTGATATATTAATTGGCATAGAGTGCATTACCGGCTTTAACTTAAAAAACATTGAAGGCTACAGCAAGGAGCACAGTGAATTTGATATTGCCGAGCAAGTAGAAGGTCATCGCAGTTTTTATCAGTTTGAGGTGCATATATTATTACCTGAACTTGCCATAGTAAAAACGGCGTTAAGCCCTGTTTGTAAGTACACGCCGTTAAAATATTGGGTTACGCCTATAGTTGAAAGCGGGCACCTTAAATAATGCCTTTATAAGCTCATGCTATGTATATTAAGCGAGCCTTCTGAGGGCTGTTATTGCGCTGTATTCATTACTATCGTTGATAGTGTGTCAGCATTTTCTATGAGACCTATGCGCATCAGTCGGTATAGGTTTTGCTCACTTGGTGTGTTTTCGTCACTGCCATGTCGAGGGGGCTCGCAGCGCTGCTAGTTAACATGCTGCGCAAGTGTTGGCTGAAATTGCTTTGAAAACGATGCTCTTTACTGGTTATCCTTATTTACTCACTCTTTAGTTTCAAAAGATATCAACGGACTACTCAAAACCGCAAAACCCCTAATTAGCTTGTTTATTTTTTAAATTTAAAACGACCTTGAATTAATTTACATCTCAAATAAACAACGTTGTCTTTTTGTGATTGAGATGGAATAATATCTCAACCACATTTATTTAAAAAAACATTAACATCAGGCTCTTTAAATCATAAACCTTTAAGGTCATGAAATTTATAGTCTAGTTTAATGCTGTTTAATCCGGTTATCTAATAATTGGCGCGTAAAAGGAAACTATTGAATGAGTATAATTGTAGGTCAAAGCATGGCCAATAACGTGAGCTTAGTGTGTTTTGGGGAGGTTCTTTGGGACTGCTTTGGAGAAACCAAACGTTTGGGCGGTGCTCCTTTAAATATGTGCTTTAGGGTTAAATCACTAGGAATTAATGCACAAATGATAAGTGCAGTGGGAGAGGATGAGTTAGGTGATGCTCTGCTTGACGAATTAAAAGAAAAACAATTGAGCATAGAGTACATTGCAGTCAACCCAAACAAAAAGACCAGTACAGTCCAGGTAACACTTGATAGTCACGGTTCTGCTAAGTACGAAATTATGCCTGATACCGCTTGGGATAATATTGTTTTAACGGATAAAATTATCGGTAAAGTTGCATCGACAGATATTTTTGTTTTTGGCAGCCTAATTGGTCGTACTGAAACGTCATTAATAACTTTAAAGCAGCTACTTGAACATGCAAAATTCAAAGTGTTTGATGTAAATTTACGGTCTTCTCATTATCACCTTGATAACTTAATAGCGTTAATGAATAGCGCAGACTTTATCAAGCTAAATGATGACGAACTCTATGAAATCGCCAAAGGAATGGGGTGTAAGTATCATTCATTAGAACAAAACTTAGATTTTATAGCAAAGCAAACAAACACAGAGTTCTTGTGCGTAACGAAAGGAAACCACGGTGCTTTATTATCGATTAAAGGTAAAAATTATTATAATTCAGGCTATCGGATAGATGTTGTAGATACGGTTGGCGCAGGGGATTCATTTTTGGGAGCTTTAATATATCAACTCTGCACTTATGATGATCCGCAACAGGCGATTGACTTTGCTTGTGCTGCTGGAGCTATGGTGGCTCAGCAACTAGGAGCCACACCAAACATAACATATCAACAAATCCTAGAGTTTATTGAACCATGCTAGCGTATGGCGTTGTGATTAAAATTATACCTATTTTTAATAGAAAATTTTGTTATTTATATTGAATAGATGTTTTTTAAATGTTAAAAAGACAACGTTGTTTATTTTGCTTGGTGTATTAAGCCAAGTAAAAACGATAAAGAAGATATTTTTTTATCCACAAAAGACAACGTTGTTTAATTGAACGCTGAAATCAACATCAATAAGTAAAATTAAAATGAGGACACACAATGCTCATATTTCACAAAACCAAACTGGCAGTAAGTGTAAGCACTATACTGCTGGGTTGTTCGTTGCCATTAAGTATTTTTGCCGCCGAACAGCAAAAAAATGAAATTATTCCTAATGATGGCATTGAAGTAATTGAAGTTTCATATGGTTATGGAAGTGTTAAAAAACAAGATTTAACAGGTGCAGTAAGTACAGTCGACCTTGAAGATTTAGTAGACCAGCCTTCAGGTAATGTCATGCAAAATTTACAAGGAAGAATACCTGGATTACAAATCACCACCAACGGATCACCAGCGGCGACGGCAACGGTACGTATTCGCGGACAAGGGCTAGGACCTTTAGGTAATAACGACCCCCTTTATGTGATTGATGGAATTCCAACTAAATCGGGAATGCATGAACTCAATAGCCATGATATTGCAGATATACAGGTACTGAGAGACGCAGCAGCTGCAAGTATTTTTGGTGCTCGCTCTGGCAATGGGGTCATTGTTATCACCACCAAAAAAGGGAATGAGGGGCTTGATTTTAATTTTTCTTTCAATCAATCATATGATGATTTTAATTATGAGTTAAACCCATTAAATACTCAGCAAAGGGCACAAGTGGTCTGGCAGGCTGCAGTAAACGACGGGTCAAACCCAAATGCTGCAAGTTCTCTTTATACTTATGATTGGAATAATGATTTTAATAACCCTCAATTAAACAACGTTGTTTTTCCTGAGTTTACGGATGCTGCAAAGGTGCAACGCCCAGCTGACACAAACTGGTTTGATGAAGTTACGCGCTCTGCAAAAGTAACCGATCTTAATTTTTCAGTTTCAGGCGGTTCAGACAAAGCATCGATATACAGCTCACTCGGCTATTACAGCTCAGAAGGTGTCGTTGATGGCTCAGAGTTCGAACGAATAAGCTTTCGCGTTAATTCAGATTATCAATTAACAAATAAACTTAAGATTGGTGAAAACTTTATAGTGACTAACCAAGAGTCAAACTTGGTTAATGATCTGGCCGGTAACATTTTAAACTTGGCTATAGAGCAGCAATCTATCGTTCCTGTGTATAACGAGGAAGGAGGTTGGGGTGGACCTGTCCCTGGTGTAACTGACCGTGATAATCCAGTGCGATTAATTGAAATGAATCGAGACAACGTCAGTAGATTCAATAAATTAATGGGGAATATTTTTGTTGAATATGAAGCCGTAGAGGGTTTAACGTTAAAAAGCGCTATGGGTTTAGATTACGGGCAATATTATTTCAGAAACTATACCCGTGCTTTTCAAGCCGGTTCACTAAATTATGGTGATCAGCTTTCAGTCACAGATAATTGGAGTAGTAGTTTTAGTTGGACTAATACCGCCGAATATAAGCTTGATTTAGACGAAAATCACTTTACGTTTTTGCTCGGTACAGAACAAATAGATTATGAGTATGAAGGGGCTGTTGGTTTTGGTTCAGGCTTTGCATCTGATGATCGTGACTATGCCCATTTATCGCAAGCAACGGGCGATGTTCGTGTGGAAGGAGATGGTGATAAATGGTCTCTTAATTCTTATTTTGCGCGTATTGACTATAACTTTGATGACCGCTACTTAGCAGGCTTAACAATACGCCGTGATGGCTCATCTCGTTTTGGTAGTAATAACAATTATGGAAATTTCCCTGCCATTTCTGCGGGTTGGGTGATCAGCAACGAATCCTTCTATGATATTGAGTTTTTATCTACCTTGAAGCTTCGCGCTAGCTGGGGCAAAACAGGTAATCAAGAAATCCCTACCGATGCAACGTACACAACGTACTTAAGTCGTTATGCAACACAATCACTATTCACCGATCAGCAAGATGAAGGGACCGCTTATGATATAGGCGGTGCAAATGGCGGCACGCTTCCTTCTGGGTTTGTAAAAGCACAAACAGGGAATGACGACCTAAAGTGGGAAACATCAACACAAACAAACATTGGTCTTGATTTTGGTATGCGTTACGAAACCATATACGGCAGCATCGATTGGTTTGAAAAAACCACTGAAGATATTTTAACGTTAACCAATCCATTGGCAACATTAGGTGAAGGCGCTCAGCAATGGGTTAATGGTGGCACAATTGAAAACGCTGGTTTTGAGTTCCTTATTGGGTACGCCGATTACCTTACTTTTGATAGCTTAGATGGTGATATTGATGTTGATATTAGCTTTAACATTTCTTCTGCTAAAAATAAGGTAGTCTCATTACCTGAAGACGTTGTGAACTCATTTGGTGGTAATGGCGCTGATAAAACAATTGTTGGTCATTCAGTTAACTCAGTTTATGGCTATGTTGCCGATGGGTTATTTCAAAACCAAGATGAAATAGATGCTCATGCAGCACAATCGGGTGCGGGTTTAGGTCGAGTTCGTTGGAAAGACTTAGATGGTAATGGCGTGATTGATGAGAACGACCAAAGCTTTTTCGCAGATACCGATCCTGATTTTATGTATGGCTTGAATATGAATTTCAAATACAAAAATTGGGACTTCAACATGTTTTGGCAAGGTGTTGAAGGTGGTCAAATACGCAATGGCTGGCGTGGATTTACTGACTTCACATCGTTAAATATAGGTTCTAACTATGGCGATCGCGTTCTTGATGCATGGTCGGTTAACAATACTGACAGTAATGTGCCTGCATTAACTTTAATCGATAACAATGGTGAAGGCCGTCAATCAAGTTTGTTTTGGGAAGATGGCAGCTATCTCAAGCTTCGCAACTTATCTATCGGTTATACACCTGACGAGCAGTGGTTAAATCAATACGGTATTAGTTCTGCACGAATTTATTTGCAGGGAAGTAACTTATTGACCATTACGCCATCAGGGACGCTAAGCCAGGATCCTGAAACTCCAAACGGTAATTTTCCAATTCCAAAACGTATCACGTTAGGCGTGAACCTTTCTTTTTGATTTATTAAAACGACAACGATACGAGCACATTTTATGAATAAAATTAAAACACTATTTACAGCCGCTACACTCGCGCTTTCTTTAGCATCGTGTGGTGGTTCTGACCTTGATGTTGCCCCTTCAGGGGTATTAACCGAAGAGCAAGTTTCTAACAGTGCAAATGTAGATGCGTTGATTATTGCTGCCTACTCTTATCTAGGCAATGATCATTATACCGCGCCTAACTTTTTATGGCCGACAGGAAACTTACGCGCCGGAGACGCCCACAAAGGCGGTAATGGACCTGGCGATATTTTTGCTTATCATGCCTTGTCTTTATATCAGCCTATAGTGCCTGATATGGAGTCTTTCCCGCCAGATTTGATTGATTTGAACAACAAAAAATGGGTACGAAATTACACCGGTATTTCAAGAGCAAACTCAGCATTAGCGGTAATCGCAAATGCGCCAGATGCCATTGAAAACAGTGCGGAGAAACAATCCGAACTACGGTTTATTCGCAGTATTTTCTACTTTGATTTAAAAATACATCATAAGCATATCCCGTGGATTGATGAAACAATGACACAAGATCAAATTCTTACCACTACCAATAGTGAGCTGAGCGATCAAGAACTATGGGATAAAATTGCCGCAGATTTTGAGTTTGCTGCAAACAACTTACCACAAACCCAAGAAGATGTAGGGCGCGCTTCAGCGTTATCAGCTAAGGCATATTTAGCTAAAACATTGCTCTACCAAGCGTATGAGCAGAATGAGCTGCATGAAGTTATCAATATTGATAAAGATAAACTTGTAAAAGTAGTGGCCCTAGTTGATGAAATTGAAGAAGCCGGCGTCTATGGCTTATTTGATGATTACGCGAATAACTTTTTGTTTGAAAGTGAGAATGGTAAAGAGTCAGTTTTTGCTATTCAGCGCTCTCTAAATGACGGCTCTCCAGATGGACGTGGTAGCTGGCCGAGTGCATTAAATGCGCCAATGGCTGGAGGTTTTGGCTGTTGTGGTTTTCATGTACCAACAGAAAATTTCGTTAATGCGTTTAAAACAGACCAACAAGGTTTGCCGTTATTCGACTCTTTTAACGACTTTAACTACGACATGACGACAGACTCAGTTGACCCTCGCCTAGATCACACAGTGGCAATGGAAGGTAAACCATTTAAGTATGACGAAAACTTAATTCATGGCGGTGATAGCTGGGCACGTGCCCCTGGTATTTATGGCAACTTTACGGCAATGAAAGATCTTGAACATCCTGACTGTAGTTGTCGTGGTGAGAATGGCCCTTTTCCTATCTTTTCATTAAATACACCACTCATTCGTTACGCTGAAGTATTGCTTTGGAAAGCAGAAGCATTAATTGAGTTAGATAGGTATGACGAAGCATTGCCAATCATTAACCGTATTCGTGAGCGCGCTAAACACAGCACCGATAAATTACACAACGCGAGTATTTATAACATTGGCCTGTATACAAGTTTTGATTCTAAAGAACAAGCAAGAGCGGCACTGCGTTTTGAGCGACGTTTAGAATTAGGGCTTGAAGGACATCGCTTTTTTGACTTAGTGCGTTGGGGAATAGCAAAAGAAACGATTGATAGTTACTTAGCGATTGAAGCTGTACGCAAACCTTATTTGGTCGATGCTATTTTCACTAAAGGTAAACATGAGTATTTACCTATTCCGAACCAGCAGATTATTTTAAGTGGTGGGTCGTACACACAAAACCCAGGTTATTAATAGTAGTGGGTTTCGGCCCACCTTTTAATCGTTAAGTTTTAAGAGTGATTATGAAAAAAATTATTTATTGGTCAGTCACCGTTGCCGTTGCTGGTTTTTTATTCGGCTTTGATACTGCAGTTATATCCGGTGCGGATAAACCTATTCAAGCGTTATGGAATACGAGCTCGTTATTTCATGGCTTATTTATTATGTCTTCCGCTTTATGGGGAACACTACTGGGTGCCTTAACCGGTAATTACCCATGTGATAAGTGGGGTAGAAAACCCACATTGGTTTTAGTTGGGGGGTTGTTTTTAATTTCGGCACTTGGCTCCGCCATGGCGCCTGAAGCCTATAGTTTTGCCTTATTACGGTTTATTGGTGGCGTGGGAGTAGGGATTTCTTCAATTGTTGTACCTGCTTATATTTCTGAGATTGCGCCTGCTAAGTTTCGTGGGCGTTTGGTCGCGCTTTATCAGTTTCAAATTGTATTTGGTATTTTAGTTGCGTTTGTTTCTAATTTTTTAATCGCAGGAACATCTGCAATTGATTGGCGTTTAATGCTAGGCGTGGAGGCAATACCTGCTCTGGCTTATTTATTAATGATTATTAAAGCGCCTGAAAGCCCTCGTTGGTTAGTGCAAAAGAAAAGTGAAAAAACTAAAGCGCGTTCAATCTTAGTGACTTTAGGGGAACAAAACCCAGACCAAGTATTAAATGACATTGAACGCGACAATTTACAAAACAGTCAATCAAAGCTATTTGGTGGTAGTTACAATAAGGCGGCTTTATTTGCATTTTTATTTGCTGCATTTAATCAATTATCTGGCATTAACTTTATTATTTATTATGCACCGCGCGTATTTGAACTTGCAGGGTTGGATGTAAATCAATCCTTACTTTCAGGCGCTGGGATTGGCGTGGTTAATTTATGTTTTACCATGCTGGGTTTATCGTTGATTGATAAGTTTGGCCGTCGTTCGCTGATGTACATTGGCTCAATTGGCTACGTTATTTCCCTCTCTGTCGTGGCGTGGGCGTTTAGTACGGATTCTGGTGGTTTAACGGTTGTAGCGTTTGTATTTGTGTTTATTGCCGCTCATGCCATTGGCCAAGGCACCGTTATTTGGGTCTTCATTGCAGAAATATTCCCTAACAAAGTACGTTCAAAAGGGCAGTCTTTGGGCTCTGGTACGCATTGGTTTTTTGCCGCAGCAATTACTTTGCTTATGCCATTTTTCTTAGAACGTTTTAGTGCCACTGAAGTATTCACTTTCTTTACTTTAATGATGTTGGCCCAGCTGGTTTTTGTTGCGTGGTTTATGCCAGAAACAAAAGGACGTTCTTTAGAAGCCATTTCATTAGATACCAATAATAAGCATGGAGTATTAGATGCGAACCGTTAATTTAGTAGTAATTTCATCATTTTTGGCAGCCTGTAGCATGACAAACCCAACTGAACACACGGCCCTGAAGGGTGTAGATAAACCGAGCAAAGAGGCGTTTCGACCTGCTTTTCATTTTACTCCTAAAAAGCATTGGATGAACGATCCTAATGGTATGGTTTACTACCAAGGCGAATATCATCTGTTTTACCAGCATAATCCTGACTCATCGGTATGGGGGCCAATGCATTGGGGACATGCAATTAGTAAAGATATGGTTAATTGGCAACATCAAGAAATTAAGTTGTTCCCTGATGAGCACGGTACTATCTTCTCTGGCAGTGCGGTGGTTGATTGGCAAAATAGCAGCGGCTTTGGCAGTAAAGAAAACCCACCATTAGTAGCTATATTTACCTATCATGATGATAAAAAGGCGGCACAGGGAGCGATTGATTTTCAAACGCAAGGCATAGCATATAGCACCGATAAAGGCCGTACATGGATAAAATACGCAAATAATCCGGTATTAAAAAACCCTGGGATCCGTGACTTCCGTGACCCTAAAGTAAGCTGGCATGAAGATACCCAGCAATGGGTTATGGTATTAGCGCAAGATGATCATATCGGCTTTTACAGCTCAAAAGATTTAAAAACATGGCAATTTGAAAGTAACTTTGGCGCAGATTGGGGAAGCCATGCAGGTGTATGGGAGTGCCCAGATCTTATTCGCGTGCGTATTGAAGGTACCGACGAATATAAATATGTTTTATTAGTGAGTATTAACCCTGGCGCGCCAAATGGCGGATCTGGTACACAATATTTTGTTGGCGATTTCGACGGTGAAAAATTTGTGTTGGATAGCGATTATCAAAAAATGCTTACAACAACACCTGCCGTTTTCCCTCAAGGGCTTGATTTTTCTAACTTCAAAAATGGCTTAAAAAATTGGCAAGTATCGGGTGAAGCATTTCATATAGTAAATGATCAACCAGCAAATACCATTGCCAGTTCTTTTAAAGGCTCAGATGAGGAAATTGGCACCTTAACCTCAAAATCATTTGCAATTGACCATGATTTCATTAACTTCAAAATTGCAGGCGGAAAGCATCACAACAGTACCGCAATTCAGTTGTTAGTTAATGGCGAGATAGTTAAAACCGCGAGTGGAAACAATACAGGAACTATGACCGAACGTTCTTGGAACGTGAGTCAATTAAAAGGCCAGCAAGCTTATATTAAAGTGATAGACAATGAACGAGGTGATTGGGGACATATAAAAATTGCTGATATTGTATTTTCTGATAAGGCAGCAACAGAAAAGTATGAACCGTCAATATGGCTAGACTACGGTACAGATAATTATGCTGGCGTGACTTTCTCTGATGCTCAAGACGGTAGACATTTATTTATGGGGTGGATGAGTAACTGGCAATACGCAAACCAAGTACCCACTGAGGTATGGCGCAGTGCAATGACGATTCCCAGAGAATTAAAGTTATTACAAACGCCAGCAGGCGTGCGTTTGGCATCTCAACCGGTTAAAGAGTTAGATAGTTTACTGAGTAACACACAACAAAAGGCAACCCTAACTGGCACAAATAGCTATCAGTTAGATGAGCTTTTTGCTATCGAACCTGGGCAATTTAAGGTGAGCTTTAGTTTATCAAACGCTGAGCAAGTTACTGATATCGTGCTTAGCTCTGATAAGGGCGAATACACTAAGCTGCAGCTAAACCCAGCTCAAGGGCAACTTGTACTTGACCGCAGACAATCGGGTTTAAAAGACTTTGAAGATGGGTTTGCTTCTTTACAAACAGCCCCATTACAAAAAGGGCTTGAATATTACGATGTTGAGATATGGGTAGATAAAGCGTCGGTAGAAGTGTTTGTAAATAAGGGGGTTAGCTCTATGACCTCGATTGTTTTTCCAACCTCTCCTTACAATAAAATACAAGTGAATGCTGAGCAGCCTTTGTCGCTTAGTGACGTTAAATTAAATAATATAGCAATAGAAAAATAACTTCCAAAATGACTCTATATTATTATAGAGTCATTAATCTTTCTCCAAGGCTATGCGATATATGAGTAGCAATTATCGACTCTTAAGTGTCATTTTGTTTGTTTATTTTATGGCATGGTCTTTTTCATTTTCATTATTTCCTATTTGGCTTAGTCAAGAAGTCGGCCTCAATAGTGCTAAAGTCGGGGTTATCTTTAGCATTAATTCCATCATGGCTTTACTCGTGATGCCTTGTTACGGCATTTTGCAAGATAAACTCGGTTTACAAAAAACACTGCTTTACTTCATTGCATTTTTCATCATGTTGATTGGCCCGTTTGTAAGTTTTGTATACGCGCCACTACTACAAACGCAGTTTTATCTGGCTGCTATTTTAGGCGGTGCCGTTTTTTCATGTGCATTTTTAGCTGGAGTAGGGACGCTTGAAAGTTATGTTGATAAACAAAGTCGCTCGACCAACTTTGAATTTGGTAAAGCTCGAATGTGGGGGTCACTGGGTTGGGCTATGGCAAGCTACTTTGCCGGTTTATCCTTTAATTTATCTCCTAGTTTAAATTATTGGTTATCAAGCATTGCGGCGGTTTGCTTAATAGGTTTTTTAGCCTTTGTTAAGGTCGCACAAAATCAGCGTGAAATAGCGCCTTCTCGAACTTTTTCTCCTGTAAAACAGCCTACAGCATTTTTTAAAATCGCAGGGCTTTGGCGTTTAAGTGTATTTGTGATCGGTGTTAGTTGTATTTATGCGGTATTTGATCAGCAATTTGCTATTTATTACACCTCTTTTTTTGACACCCCAGAGCAAGGTCGAGAGTTTTTTGGCTATTTAACTTCAGCGCAAGTTATTCTTGAAGCGGCTATTTTGTATTTAGCTGTTAAATGGGTGAATTATGTGGGCATTAAAAATTCGTTGCTGTTAAGTGGTGTATTGATGGCGATACGAATATATTGCTCGGGGATTGTTAGTGACTCTATCAGCATTAGTTTATTGAAATTATTACACGCCATTGAATTACCGCTGATGCTGATTGCGTTATTTAAATATATCAATATGCATTTTGATGCGCGCTATTCAGCGATGATCTATATCATTGGCTTTCAATTTACTACGCAATTGGTGGCGTCAATGTTAGCCGTCGCGGTAGGTGTTGTATATGATCATGTAGGCTTTGCGTTAGCCTACCAGTATTTGGGTTTGGTTATCTGTGTGTTTATTGTATTATCGCTTTTTACATTAAAAAAAGATGTTATTAAAACGAATCACGAGCAATTAGTTTAAACGGTAGGCTGTGATGAACAATATCAGAGCGCTGCTCTATCAGGTATTCCATTGCCCAACGTCCCATTGCGTGATGGGGTAATGCCATGGTGGTTAAATTCGGTTGTAATAATTGTGGAATACTGCCCCAATCATCAAAACTTGCTATACCAATATCCTTACCAACAATCATTCCTTTGTCATGCACAACAAAGTAAATTTCCAGCGCCATGGGATCTTGACCACAAATAATAGCATCCGGTTTAAACTCGTCTATTACTCGCGCTGCAGATTCTCTCGAAGTGGAAATCTCACTACCATCGTCTTGACCTATAATCACCGATTCAATGTGTAAATCATCGAGTGGTAAACCGTGCTTTTTAAATGAATTTATAACCCCGAGTTTACGGCCTTTCGCTGCAATTATATGCTCATTTAAGTTTAAAAAAGCAATTCGGCGATAGCCTTTGCGTATTAATGCATCGGTAATATCTTCACCGGCTTGTTGCTCATCAGGTACTACACAGGGAAAGTTATTTGAAGCAGGGAAGCAGTTAGCTAAAATTGTTGGTATTTTTTTTAGTTCATCAGCAATGGCAACTTGACGATGGTACATTGCTGAATAGATAACGCCCTCTACGCGATACTCTAAAAGGCTTTTAATAGCTCTGTCTATGCTCGCTTGGGTTTCGTTAACATTGAGAATTAATAATTCTTTGTTTTTTTGCCACGCAATTTCTTGGGCACCACGAATAATATCAAAGGTATAGGGAACACTCAGTAGTTCATCAGCAATAATTGCGTAAATATTTGAGTTTTTACGTCGCGTTAAGCTTGCCGCACGATTAGGGCGATAGCCTAATTCTTTTATCGCTTTAAGAACCTTCTCGCGATTAATATTTTTGACTGTTGGATCATTATTGACCACTCGCGATACAGTTTTGAATGAAACACCTGCGTGGACAGCCACTTGCTTAATTGTAACCATACTAGAATAAGACCCTCTGTGATTAAAAATAGTATAACAGCAGATTGCGCCTTATTTATATGTTTTTGTTAAGGTTTGAGACGAACTATACTCTTAACCTAACAACAGGGGTTAAACCTAGAAAAGCGGGGCAGGTAATAGCAAACGTTAACAGAATAGCTTAAAACATTTGCCTGTCAGGTTATAGCTTGAGTAGCCACAGTGAATTGAGTTTAATGCTTTACAAGGGCGTGTTGACCTTTGGGAAGCGTATGTTTGGCATTTATGCTACGTAACCATTTATGGAGGATAACCACATACCACAGGCTTTGCCTTAGCTAAAACATACAGCTGGTAAATTTAACCTCAAAAGATAAACCGAGCCTAATGTTAAATGCTGCTGAAATATTTCAGCAGCATGTTAGCTTATTCAAACATTCCTTTTATAACTGCATGGGTGTTTTGCACCATTAATGTGCCGTTAGCCCATACATACTCAGGGGTAAGGGTTTCTTTATCTAGAAGGATAACATCCGCGTCGCTCGCTGCTTTAAGACGGCCTTTATCAACTCCTAAAATATCGGCAGGATTACTGGTTATGCTCATTAAAGCGTGCTCAATAGGGACGTTATATTCTTTGACTGCTTGCTGAAACGAGGTTAATAAAGATGCCTCTTTGCCCACCTCAAGCCCTAATAAATTAAAGTCTTTATCAAAAATAGGTAAACTGGCATGGCCATCTGAGCTCATAGTGAGTTGATTTGGTGCTACGCCTTGTTCTAAGGAGTAGGCAAGGGCATGGGCTGCTGCATATTCACCATGGGCTAAATCATAGTCGGTTGTGCTGGTGGTAAAGTCGATAGTACCGCCCTGATCACAAAAGTGAATACCGGCATCAAGAAGTGCTTTATTGCGGTTCATATGCGTAGGGTAAAACTGTTTAAGCTTAATATCACTTTGCTCAGCCACCTGATGTAAAATAGTTAAATGGCTATCAACAGGGCCAACATGAATACTCACTGTGCCTTTTTACCACTGAGCATACCGGCTACTTTGGCCTCGGCTGCTAATTCTGCTAATTGCTGTACCGTGGGTTGGCTACTGCGATGATCAGAAATCGCCACTTCGCCAACACCTATAAACTCCTCTATATACATGATGTCGTCAGTAATTGAGTGGGTGAGTGTTTTCGCGGGTAAATGATACGAACCGGTATGGCAAAATACATTAAGCCCTTGCTCTTTTAGGCCTTTTGCTTTGGCAACCAAGTTGGTCAGTGTACGTGAGCTTGAATCGGTACCCAGTGCGGCCACCACCGTGGTGGTGCCCGATAAGGTTGCATCGGTTAGGTTCATTTCAGGGGTGCGGCTGGCAAATCCAGCCTCGCCACCTTGTGCAAAAACAGGTGGTGATTGTTGGTCGTTAACTGCTTGATATTGTGAAAGCTGCACAGTATGGCTGTCAGGCTCTGCATTAAATACCCCAGGGGTAATAAATACCGTGGCCATATAGGCAATCACTGCCACGCAAAGCAAAATGATGCTTGCATCGGGCATAGAAAATTGTTTTTGTTTCATAATTTCACTTTAATAAAAGGTCATTGTGTTGATGCGTAAATAAACGCTTAAACGTACTTTAGCACTTAATAGGCAGTGTCACTGTAGCCATGACCTGTAATAAAAGGAATGCCGCAAAGCGTTTGCTTTGCGGCTAAGCGGTTAAAAACGGTAGCTAATACTTAATTTGTAATTAGCACCTAGGGCATTATGGTTGATTGAATCAAAGCCACGGCTTGAACCATAAAGTGTGGGTGGCTCTTTATCAAAAATATTATTGATGCGCGCGCGCAAAGTCAGCGATTTATTAACATAGTAACCCGCAGATAAATCCCAAACGAGCCAGTCATCAACCTGATGCTCACCTTTTGAGTCTAATACGCCAAGTGAATCTAGCTCATCAATTTCACGGCTACGCAGGCCTTCTATATCATCTTCGTAGCTGCTGGTGTAGTTTGCACCTAAGTTAAGGTAGTAACTTTGCGCTTCCCAATCTATTGACATACGCGCAATATTTTCAGGATAACGATAAGTTCCCACCAGCTTCTCTAACGAGTCAGACCCCGGTTTATTACGTTCAAACTCAAGGTAATGAGTGCCATCAAACGCAAAGGTTAAATCGCCGCTTGGTAATACAAACCTATGGTCAAACTTAAAGTCTATGCCAGCTAATGTTTGTGACCCAGTGTTTTCAAGTGGGATTGCATGATCGCGAAACAGCGGTAAAAATAGCTCGTCATCACGTGGGTTAAATTCACCTATATAATTGCTTAAAATCTCAGTTAAATCAGCGCCGTCTTGCTCTATGTTTAAATTACTGTTGTCGGTGACATCACATAATGCTTCATCGTACGATATGCCTTGCTCGCCCGGTGGTACAATGCCACAGTGACGAAGTGACGCATCGGTTATGGCGCGATCTAACACAGCGGTCATGTTGGTATCGATTACTTCTTCATGATCAAACTGACAATAATCAATGGTTAAATTAGTATTAGCCGAGGGACTCCATGCAAAACCAACACTAATAGCCTCAGATTCTTCTGCATTTAGATTTGGGTTACCTAACTCTAACGAATTAACACTCACTTGGGTGCCATCACCCATACAGTATAAATCGGCTACAGCTTGGTTTGCACCACAGTCAAAAGTAGATTGTGTGGTTCTTAATTTAACGCCAGCCTGCGTTAATGATGGTGCTCTAAACGAGGTTGACCATGAACCACGAACAACCAACGAATCAGTTGGGCGATAGCTCAAACCTATTTTAGGATTAAAGGTGCCACCAAAATCATCGTAATGATCGTATCGACCTGCTGCTTGCAGCTCTATTTGCTCTGTGAGTGAAATACTTAATTCAGCAAACGCTGCATATTGAGTGCGATCGGCTTCTGATAAACTAGAGCCAAAGCCAAATACATCAACAAGATAGTCTTTATCTGCTTGAGCTTGTGAATTAAGCGAAGGAATGTCGCTTAACTCTTCACGGCGTGCTTCTACCCCAAATGAGGCATAGGCAGGTAGGTCGTTAAAGGTAAATAGCTCACCATTAAAATTAGCATCCCAGCCGTAAACTGTACTTTCTCCGCTGCGTGTTGGGCGAGCTTGCGCTGTTGCCAAAACGGCATCATTAGCGGCGTCGCCTTGAAGGAAAGGGTTGTAAAAAGGCAGCTGTTCTCCCGAAGCACAGTTTAAGTCAGTACCGTCATAACTTGCCAGCGTACCGTCTGAACATAGCTCGCCGGTGATAGCGCCATGGAGCTGGTAACGATTATAAACTCCTGCAATCGCTTCTTGCTCTGAACGTGAGCGAGAAAAGGTTACCCCAGATTCTCAACCCCAATCACCAATTTCACCACTTAGACTGCTTACCAAGCGAAAGTTTTTCGTTTCTACTTCCACCGTTCTTGGGGCATTAAAGCGCGCATCAAATGTAAAACCATACACTTCTCGACCACTTTGGGTATCAAATGGGTCAATGTAGAGTTGATCTAATAAATCATTACTACCATCGGCATTATCGTAAATAAATAAGGCGTCTTCTAAAACATACGGGCCGTCGTCGTCATTAATTTGGTTAATAGGTGAGGGCGATGAGTACGCCTTTGCTTTGGTCTGACTGTAAAAAAAGTCAGTATGCCATTGCATACCACCAAGCTCACTATTAAACATAAAGCCGGTTGAAAGGCTTTCAAATGGCGTTTCTAGGTAATCATCTTGATTAGGGTAGTAAGCACAAATTTGTTCATCAAATTCAGTAGTAACTAATTCGGTTTTGCAGTTTGGTGATGGAAGTTCGTTACCATCTCGGCTGCTGAAATAATAAATATTAGGTGAGTTCTCCAGCTTAGGTAAATAGGAGTAACCATTCACTAAAGAGGGAGAGGCCGTGTAATTACGATCGGTCGCTTTAAAAGCGTTACGGTCATATATATCAGCAAATACTGTTAAGTTACTTTCGCCTATTTTTGTACCATAAACTAAGTTTAATTGTTTTTTACTTTCGTCATGCTGATCAAAGCTATCGGCAAACGAAGTATTGATTTCAGCGCCTTCAAAATCATCTTTTAAAATATAGTTAATAACACCTGCTACCGCATCGGCACCATAAACGGCTGATGCGCCTGTAGCTAAAATATCAATGCGTTCAATGGCAGCGAGTGGAATAGAGTTTTACACCTACAGTTACTCGTACTGGCCTGCTGGCAGTGTGATTGATATTAAAAATAATGATTTTACCTTAAGTCAGCGCAGTATTAGCCAAGCATTGCCAGCAATTAAAATACCGCCTTTGCCGGTTCAGCGTTTCGGCAGTATTTTAACGGATGCCAAATTGCGCTCTTTAACGCAAGCCATGTGCTTGAGCCAAGAACAAACAGCTGTTGGTCAGCAAGATGCGTTTATTATTAATCTATTAACTAAGCCTGAGTCGGTTTATCACCGTATTAGTGCTGAGCAGTATGGCTGTGCGGTGAGTAATTTAGAAATTTCAGTGAGTACCTTTTAATTTAATTAAACACGCTGCTTAGTTGATTTTAGATTAAGCGGCCATACTATATTTAAAGCGTGTTATTAAATCACAACAAAAGGAAGGTTCATGAGTAAAGTAGCGGTTATTTATTTTTCTGGATATGGCCATACCAAAAAAGTGGCGGAATTTGTGGCTGATGGAGCAAACGCTCAGCTTATTGCAATCGATGAAAATGGTGATATTAAAGACACCGATTGGGATGCATTAAACAATGCAGACGCCATTATTTTTGGTGCACCTACCTATATGGGCTCATACCCTTGGCAGTTTAAAAAGTTTGTTGATGCCACCTCTAAAGTGTGGTTTACCATGGGTTGGAAAGATAAAGTGTTCGGCGGTTTTACTAATAGCGGCAGCCTAAATGGCGACAAACAAGTCACCCTAATTAGTATGCAAACGTTAGCTTCACAGCATGGTGGAATTTGGGTAAGCCTAGGGTTACCACCCGCCAATAAATTGGAATCAACCCGTCAAGACATCAATAACTTAGGCGGTTCGGTTGGCGTATTAGTACAATCACCTACTGATGCTGACGAAACGGCTATTCCATCAGGCGATTTAGAAACGGCTCGTTTATACGGTGAGCGCGTTGCTGAAATAGCAAAACGATTAAAGTAAAAATGACCTAAATTAAGTTTATTTAATCCGTAAAGCCACACTTAATTAGTGTGGCTTTTTAGTTTGATAGCCTCAGCTCTTGCTTATGCTCAAGTTGATATAAGCTTGAATATTCACGTTTATGAACTTCAAATAAATACGCTCTCAGTTGCTCTTTACCATGGTGAATATGCTTTATTTTAGCTGCTATGCCACACTCACTGTGCCTAACGGGTTCTATGTCTAATGATATAGCCGCTTCATTGGGTAAAATAAATTGCATATTTTGTAACTCATCAAGCTCACTGTTTATTGATGTGGATTTTAAAAATATTCCTGTGCTTGAGATAGATTCAATGCAAAAACCTTGGCTTTGAATATTTAATTCACTTAATCGCCAGCTACGTTGAGTGCCTTTAGTATCAATCACTTCTGGGGCTGCTAACACAGTACTGAAATGGCCTAATTCATCAGTTTTAAATTGAAGTGGAAACCACAGTTGGTAATGAGCTACTTCTGCTAATAGGGTTAATTTAGCCTGACCAAGTAAATGCGCAATACCATCTGGTATTGATGTTTGTACTGTTAGTTTTGTTTCATTAGGGTCTGTTGACCTTTGCGGATTAAAATTTGTTCAAACTAGGGGCGATTTAATCGCGGCGCGAGGTTTGTAACCTAGTGGGCTAAGTAAAAACCGAGCAAAGCTTCCGCGTCCTGCTCACGGCCCTTACCTACATCCATGTAGGCAACAAAGAGTAAATCGCCCCTAAGCAGAACCCGAAGGGCAGCGCCTGTTTGGCATTGATGCTGCGTTATCAGCTCGGAAGACCGTCGTCTAGGGCAAGCG
>NZ_PNCV01000073.1:0-44461 GCF_005886925.1 Pseudoalteromonas sp. S3260 | reverse complement strand
CCGTCCACTCCGCCAACAAATTAAGTAATGACAAGTAAAAAGATATCTCTGCGGAGTGGTAGTTCAGTTGGTTAGAATACCGGCCTGTCACGCCGGGGGTCGCGGGTTCGAGTCCCGTCCACTCCGCCATTTGATATCGTAACAAAATTAGTAAGTGCATTACCCCATGCACATACCACTGCGGAGTGGTAGTTCAGTTGGTTAGAATACCGGCCTGTCACGCCGGGGGTCGCGGGTTCGAGTCCCGTCCACTCCGCCACTTGTTATTTCCTCAATAACAAGCAATAAATAATTTACTTATTAATAAATCCAAACATCATTTTTATCAGCTATCAGCTATCAGCTATCAGCTATCAGCTCGGCTCTTATATACTAACCTGCTAATATTCTTGTCTATTCTTCAATATTCAGCTTCTTATATCTGCATGAATTGCCAAGAATCTAATCTCACTTTAAAAAGGAAGCATTAAGATGAGTACATTAGGTCAGCAATTAAAGCAGCTGAGAAATAATAAAAAATTGAGCCAACCTGAATTTGCCCAGCAAGTAGGTATATATATCAAAACTTGAAAACGATAAATCAATTCCCTCGAATGAAATATTTAGAGCTTTATTGATAGCATTAGACCTTTCAATTGATGAGTTTATGAAGCCCCTTACCTACAGCCATGACAAAACAAGACTCATGCAAATACCCGATTTAGAGCTGTGGTTTAAAAGTAAAGCAGTAAAGAGCTCAGTCGCACAGCGTAAAATTATATACCTCGCTATGTTTCTGATTTCTTTTGGCTGTGCATTATTTTATGCAGGACATAAAAATTATCTGTTCAATGAACGCTTTTACGAATATAAATCACTGGGTGTGATCAAAAATGATGAACCTCTAAATATATATACTCATTGGAGCAATTATATTATTGATTCAAACCGAGAGAAAAGAGAGGAAAAAACTCGTGAAATGCTGGCCAGAAGGGTACCCAGTTTTAAGTTAATGGATGAATACATCGGTGAATCATTTGTTGAAGAAGTCGAGGGAGGTAAACGACTTTATAACGTAGATGAACTCTCGTGAACAATACCACATGCAGGCAATAGTTGGTTTGAGTTTTTAGGTATTTTGGCTGCTGTATTTGGTTTGGCGTTCGCTTTACTGGAACCCAGATTAACCAAGCAATAAAAAAGTAATAAAAAGCCTGCGTACATGAAAACGCAGCAGGCTTTAATATAAATTGGCTTGCAATTATCCTTGTGGGCCAAATAACTCTTTTAAGTAAGTATCTAAAAAGTTGAGGTAGGCGTTTGAGGCGCTGATACGGTTTTCTTTTTTGCTAAAACCGTGTCCTTCATCATCAAATAATACATATTCTACTGGCACACCATTAGCTTTAACCGCAGCAACCAACTCATCGCTTTCAACTTGTAATACGCGTGGATCATTAGCACCTTGTATTACCATTAAAGGCTTAGTGATGTTATAGGCATGAAACAGCGGTGAAATAGCACGGTGACGTTCACCATCGGTGGCAGGATCGCCCATTTCATCGTAAAGCGCCTTTTTAAAGCTTTCCCACCATGGTGGAATTGAGTTCAGTGTGCGTACCCAGTTAGTCACACCAAAAATATTGATACCTACTTTGAACTCTTCCGGTTCAAAGGCAAGCGCGGCTGCGGTCATAAAGCCGCCGTAGCTACCACCCATGATGCCGATTTTATCTGCATCGACCCAATCTAGGCTTTGTAAGTGTTTTTTACCGTAGACAATATCTTGTAGATCATCGGTGCCATGTTTTTTATCGTCTAAATGGAAAAATGTTTTACCATAGCCTGAGCTACCGCGGTTATTGACGGCAAAAATAGCATAGCCATGATTAACTAAATGTTGCTGCATTGCGCTATAACCAGTTCGGCTTTGCCCACCTGGGCCGCCATGCACCCAAATAAGTGCAGGTACTTTATTGGTGCTGCTGGCTTGTTTTGGTTTGTATAATACGCCCGGTATTTCTAAATCATCAAAACTTTTAAAGCGCACAATGGTGCTCTCTACTAAGTCGTTTTGATCTATATCTTCACTTAATGTGTTGGTAAGTTGCTTGGCTTCATTACTGCCAACTTGCCAAACAAATAAGTTGCTTGGTGAGGTATCTGAATTTAAATAAAACGCCATGGTTTTCTCATCGCTTGAGAAATTCACACCACGTAGATTTCCCGCAGGTAATTTAGGCATGGCAATTTCATCCGCTGTTTGCGTGTCTTTTACTGTGACCTTTGTGCTGGCATCAGCATTTACACCGCTTACTTGGTAACGCCCAGATTTAGAAAAGTAAATAAAGCTAACGTCCCAATCATCTTTTAATGCTGGGCTGTGCTTGCCTGTGGCGAGCTCATATTGCCACACCTCTGAAAACTCTCCTTTAGCGTCTGTTGAGTAGTATAAATATTTGCTGTCTACAGAGAAGGTCTCAGGCGTATATTGTGCTGGTGTATCGTGTTTTGAAATTAATTGCGGCTTGAGGGTTTTCTTATAGGTATCAAGGATAAACGTATCGCTGTCTTTATTGGTATTATTTTTAGACAGTGCAATGTAGCGTCCATCGGGACTAATTGCGCCCACATCTAGTCCTTGTGTGTTTTGATAAACGGGCGTGACTTTATAGGTTTTGCTATCTACACGATACAAGTCCATAAACTTGGCATCGCGTTGATTACTGGTAATAAAAAACTGACTGCCATCTTTAGTAAAGCCTGCATAACTCGCGCGGGTTTCTTCCCCTGGAGTTAAATCTTTGATTGAACCATCAACTTCACGCACATAAACATGGTAGCGCTCATTACCGCCTGAGTCCTTGGTAAATAGTACACGCTCATCATTTGGGAAATAGCGAATAGGGTAGTTGCTGTCTTCAAAATTGGTTAGGCGCGTTTTGCTACCTGTTTTTACGTCAACTTCATACAAGCTGTAAATACCGCTTTCATCGCTACTAACTAGAACTTTATCGCCAGTCGGGGAAAAGCTACTGCCCATGATAGATGTTGTATCAAAAAAGGTTTTAGCGTTATAGGTTTTTACTTGTTGTTTTTGCTCAGTTGCCACAGGGGTAGAGGCTGAATTATTAGATTGACTGCAACCTGTTAATGCAATTGATAATGCACAGGTAATACAGGCAAATTTGAGGGCTTTTTTCATAGATACATTCCTTGGATTATAATTATGGACTTTTAGTGTTAACCGAAGGTTTTTTTAAACGCAAGTAATTAGCCTATTCGAACTGCAATAAAGTGTTACAAACCATGTAGCCCACGAAAATAGAAAACCAGTTATAATTCACTTTCAAAATCAGGGAGTATTTATGATAGAAGTCATTGGGTTACATAAACAGTTTGCTGAAAACGTATTGTACAGTGGTTATAGTGTGCAGTTTTGTGCACCTAAAATATGCATTGAAGCGCCTAATGGCCAAGGTAAAACAACGTTGTTGATGATGTTGGCAGAGCTCGAAACGCGCCAAAGTGGGCAGATTTTATTTTCTAAAAAAGCATTAACCAAACCGCATAAACAAGTTGCTATAGCCTCAGACTGTATTGCTTTACCTGACTTTCTTACGGCAAAGCAAATTATTAACTTGTCAGTGAATACGCTGGGTTGTGATTGGCCAACGACAATAATAGATGGGTTTAATTTCAATGAATTTTTAAATACTCGTTTTGATGCGCTGTCGTCAGGTAATCAAAAGAAATGCCAGTTAATTTTAGCGCTTATGCGTGATGCACCTTATTTACTTCTAGACGAACCCAGCGCAGCACTTGATCAAGCCAGTATTCAGTATTTATTAGTGCTGCTTGATGAATATCTAATAGATAAGCCAAATGGGCAAATAGTCATCACTTGCCATGAACCAGCGCCATTTATTGACCGTGGCTTTGAGTGTATACCGTTATGATTGCAAATTTAAAACAATCAATCGGGCAATATCGCTCCTTTATGGATTATCGTTATCAGGCTTACAAAACTGAACTCACGCAATTATTGTTACAACTAAAAAGCTTTGGGTTGTTATTTTTAGTGGTGTTAGGCTCGTCAGTGTTGGGTTTGATATTGCTACTTTTTTTAGGCCTTGGAAAAATTATAGACAGCAGCGCAGCACCCCAATACGGTGCACAAATGGCTTTATTTTATTTGTTACTACAAAGTGTGATGCTCAGCGCAATGAAGTCAGCAATTAAAAATAGTAAGCAGCGGTTATTTCAGCAAACTATTGCACGATCAGTTTGGTTATATTTAGTCGATATTAAACTATTAACGCTCAGTAATGCATGGCTTATAGCCAGTGTATTAATTGCGCTAGATTTAACGCTATCACAATGGGTTAAAGTACCGCATTTTATTGTATTTATGTTGCTGCAGTTTAGCTTGGGCGTTTTGTGTTTATACAAAACCAGCGCACTGGTATATGGCTTTTTGTTTAGCACGATATTAGTGCTGGTTCCTATTCATATGCAGCCGCTCACTTATCATATGGGCTTTACTTTATTGTTTGCGCTGAGCCTTTTTGTCCCCGTGGTTAATGTTAAAGGGCGTATTGCAGTAAGTTCATTATTGGGCTTTTGGTTTTGTTATTTATTAAACCATTGTTGGACACTTGTTTGGCGCGTGTCGTTACTTTTATGTGTATTCATGGCATCAGCTGAGCTAATAAACGAACGTGCTGATTTAGTACCTATACTTGTGATATTAGCCATGGCTTTTATTGTACTCTTTAGTAGTTCATTGCAATTTGATTGCGGTAGGGTGTATGAGCAGTATCGATTATTTTTTAAAACATGCGAGCAAGAACGCGCCTTTTATATTAGCCATTTTTTACCTAGCATATTGCTGTTTTTATTAGCCACAATAAGTTATAGCGTTATTTTTGGTTACACTCATATTGTATTATTTGTCATTGGAAATATGTGGTGTGTATTACAGGCTTACCTTGCACAAAAAAAACCAGCGCATTATGCGCTGGTTTGGCTAATTTCAACAGGGTTGCTGCTAGCTTTACTAAATTAGTTAAGCGGCATCTGCCTTTTTAGATTTAGCTTTGCTATTACGCGCTGCTTTGCCGGCAAGTAAATCTGCAGGGTCAAAGTCGTCAACGTTAATAACGTCTAAGCGAGCTTGTTCAACAGCTGCTAACTTATCAGCTTCAGCTTGGCTTAAAATGCCGGCTTCTAAGCCCATTTGCGCCACTTTATCAAGTTGGAAGAATGGCAATTTAACGCCTTTCTCTTTACATACGCGTTCAAATAAAGGCTCTACCTCTAGCACGTCTTTAAGCGTTTGCTCTTGACGACCTACAAGGTTAAGCGGCTCGTTTGTAAGGTATACATAGCTTGCTAAACGATTACGTGTTTCGCTAGGAACTTGTAACAACTGCGCTAGTTTGTGCTCAAGTTTGTCGGTAGGTTTACGAACCGGACGACCAAACGGGAATAACAATACTTTTAAAACACCACGTAGTGGAGCCGACGGCATGTTATTGATTAAATCAGCAAGTGCACGTTGACAGTGGTAAAGGTGATCCTGACAGCTCCATTGAACCAATGCAAAATCTTCTTTTTTACGGCCTTCGTCGTTGTAACGTTTTAGCGTTGCAGATACTAAGTAAAGGTAACTTAATAAGTCGCCTAAACGTGCTGAAATACGTTCTTTACGTTTAAGAGAACCACCAAATACCGCCATGCTAATGTCTGACATAAGTGCAAGTGATGCACTAAAGCGAGACGCAATACGGTAAAACTCTGCCGTTTCGTCTTTGTATGGCACGCTAGTAAAGCGAGCGCCAGTAAGCGCAAGCCACTTAGTACGTACAAGGTTAGACATGGTAAAGCCAATGTGACCCATTAGCGCTTTATCAAATACGTTAAGCGCTTCTTCGCGGTCTTCAATTTCACACGCACCTAGCTCGGTAAGTACAAATGGATGACAACGAATAGCACCTTGACCGTAAATAATCATATTACGGGTCAAGATGTTTGCACCTTCAACGGTAATGGCAATAGGTGCACCTTGATAGCCTCGACCCAAATAGTTATTAGGCCCAAGCATGATCCCTTTACCGCCTAGCACGTCCATTGCATGAATGGTTGAATCGCGCATTTGCTCGGTAAGGTGGTATTTAATAATGGCCGAAATAACAGATGGTTTTTCGCCTAAATCAACCGCGCCAGTAGACATACTCACTGCAGCGTCTGAGCTGTAAGCATAACCGGCAAGTTTCGCCATTGACTCTTCAACCCCTTCCATTTTACCAATAGGTAAGCGGAATTGACGACGAATACGGCTATAAGCACCGGTTGCTACTGCAATCATTTTAATGCCACCGGCTGAATTTGACGGCAACGTAATAGCACGACCAACCGATAAACATTCAACTAGCATACGCCAGCCTTGACCAGCCATTTCTGGGCCGCCAATAATGTAATCAAGTGGAACGAAAATATCTTTACCGCGAGTAGGGCCGTTTTGGAATGGCACATTAAGCGGGAAGTGACGACGACCAATTTCTACCCCAGGGGTATCTGTTGGGATAAGTGCACAGGTAATACCAGGCTCTTTAACGTCACTTAATAACCCATCTGGATCTTGTAATTTAAATGCTAGACCAAGCACCGTAGCTACAGGTGCAAGTGTAATGTAACGCTTGTTCCATGTAAGGCTTACACCGACTACTTCTTCGCCATTCCATTGCCCTTTACATACTACACCGTAGTCTGGAATTGAGCTTGCATCAGAACCTGCCTCTGGCGAAGTAAGAGCAAAACATGGAATTTCTTGACCGCTTGCTAAACGCGGTAAGTAAAGATTTTTTTGATCTTCAGTACCATAGTGCTGTAATAACTCACCCGGGCCTAACGAGTTAGGTACACCAACAATTGACGAAAGCAATGTTGATTTACTGGTTAGTTTTTGCAGTACACACGATTGTGCAAATGCAGAGAATTCTAAGCCGCCGTATTCCTTTTTAATGATCATGGCAAAGAATTTATTATCTTTTAGATATTGCCATACGTCCTGAGGTAAATCAGTTAGCTCATGCGTAGCTTCCCAATCGTCCAGCATACTACATACAACTTCAACAGGGCCGTCGATAAATGCCTGCTCTTCAATAGTAAGTTTTGGAACTGGATACTGGTGAAGCTTTTTCCAATCTGGGTTACCACAAAATAAATCAGCTTCCCACCAAGTTGTACCGGCATCAATAGCTGACTTTTCGGTGTCAGACATGCTCGGTGTAACTTTTTTGAAGACCTTGAAAATAGGCTTGATAATATATTGCTGACGAATGCCAGTAACAGAAAGAGGCACTGCGATGATTAAAAAGATCACCCAGCTAATTAAACCAAAAGCACCAGCAAAGGTACCAATTAATAATGTTGCGGCAGAAACACCAAGTGCTGTGTTCCAACTCGCTCTGTGGTAAAGCGCAATGCTGAGCAGTGCGATTAAACCGAGTGTAAATATGAGTGTCATTGCTAATTCCTTAATAGAGGTCAGACCACCTCGTTTAGAGTAGCGCTAGTAACGCTAAGTTTCAAGTACATTACTTAGATTAAAGTGTAGTTATCGGTATGATTATTACAATGCGTCGTATGTTATACGAACAGTTTGGCTGTAATGGTTTATTTTGGCTTATCATAAAAAATATAAGCATTAAAAAAATCAATTAATCTAGTAGTAATATAAGTTTAATTAAGTAAATATACTTATGATGATCAGTGTACGCTTATTAAAAATAGAACGATATTCTATGTTTAGCTTTTTAAAGGTTTATTTATTTTATGTGTGAATTACTTGGCATGTCAGCCAATGTGCCAACGGATATTTGTTTTAGTTTTTCAGGGTTGTTGGAGCGCGGTGGCAATACGGGGCCGCATAAAGATGGCTGGGGCATTACTTTTTATGAAGGCAAAGGTTGTAGAACCTTTAAAGATCCCGAGCCAAGTTACCAGTCAGAAATAGCAAAGCTGGTAAAAGCGTACCCAATTAAAAGCGTATCGGTAATTAGTCATATTCGCCAAGGGAATCGTGGTCGGGTGTGTCTTGAAAACACTCATCCGTTTACCCGAGAGTTGTGGGGGCGCGAAATAACCTATGCACACAATGGGCAGCTTTCAAATTATCACGATTTGAAACCAGAGTATTATCGCCCTGTGGGAAACACCGACAGTGAACTCGCTTTTTGTTGGTTACTTGACAAAATTCGTGAAAAGTACCCGCAGCGACCAAGTAATATGGCCTCTGTATTTCGCTATGCAGCCAAGCTTTCGCATACACTGCGTGAAAAGGGCGTATTTAATATGTTATTGACCGATGGTGTATTTGTTTTAGCGTATTGTACTAATAACTTACACTATATAACGCGCCGTGCGCCATTTGGTAAAGCTACATTGATTGATGCGGACATGGTGGTCGACTTTCAACAAGAAACCACGCCAAACGATGTAGTGACGGTTATAGCCACAAGGCCTTTGACGAATGATGAGCGCTGGCAAAAAATGCAGCCAGGAGAGTTTGCGTTATTTAAAATGGGTGAATTAATGTAGGTTGGTAGAGTAAAACGAAACCCAACTTAAAGTTTCAAATCTAAGTATTAAAATGAAAAGCCCAAGTTATGGTTGTCACACTTGGGCGTTTCGTATTGCATCTTGTAAGTAATTTATTCGGGGGTTATTTCGTTTTTAACTTGTGCAGGTAAAGCCGGTGGATTGATCACGGTAAACGATTTCATCTGCACTTCAAACTGTTCCACACCTTTTTCACCTTTCCACATGCGCACGAGCATATAATCCATTTCTGGGGCAAACCATGCTAAGGCTTGGCGTTTGTCATTGTCGTATAAACGTTTTACTTTAATGGCTTCTACATTACCTATAGGTAAGGAAATCATTTCGGTTTCTACCACTTCAAAGTCGTAGTCACGGCAATTACCTTTTTTATCAACCAACGGAAACGAGAAGCTGGTTTTGCCTTTTTTAAGGCCTTCACGAACTTGTACTTGATAAGAAATACCATCTTGGAAGTTATCATGCCATTGGCATTTTAACGGGTAATCGCTGGTGTTACTGGTAACAGTTTGTGTTTGACGGTCAAAGTTAATTTCATACTTTTTGTCAGGCCCAGTGCCTGTGCGGATCATCGTGTAATCAATAGGCTCTACTTTATCATTCATAAAGCTAAAGGTTGATGACTCTTGACGTGAGTCAGAGAAAATCATCCATTCAATATCGCTGTGGTAAGTGACTTGGTAGTTATTTTTATCGAGTTTTTTAAGCGTCCGCTCGGCTGTACCATGATTTGCGCCTTTGCGCAAAATATCATAACTAGCTTGGTACTGGGTTAACTCGCCTGCAATCAGGCTGGTAGGAAGTAATAAAGTGCCCGCACATAGTAGCCAAGCACTTAATTTTTTATTTTGGGTAGTGCGCGCCGTGTGCAGGAAGTTGTTTTTCGTCAAGAACTGCATAATCTGCTTCCATCGTAAGTCGTTGTTCACTGAACCACTTGACCACCAAAGGATAAATTATGTGCTCTTGCGCATGCACACGTTTAGCGAGCGTGTCTGCTGTATCGTTTGCTAATACAGGCACTTTAGCTTGAAGAATAACGGGTCCGCCATCTAATTCTTCAGTTACAAAGTGAACACTAACGCCGTGAACGTCGTCTTTTGCATCAATTGCTCTTTGGTGGGTATTCAGCCCCTGGTACTTAGGCAACAAAGATGGATGAATGTTCAACATTTTTCCAACATATTTTTGCACTAAGCTAGGAGTTAGAATACGCATAAACCCAGCTAATACAACTAGATTTGGTTCAAAAGAGTCAATTATATGCATTAACTGGGCATCGTAAGCTTCGCGTGAGTCAAACTCTTTATGACTCAGTACTTGCGTAGCAATGCCTACACTTTTTGCACGCTCTAACCCATATGCGTCTGCTTTATTACTAATAACAGCCGCAATATGAGCGTTTATCTCGCCGCTTTCACAGGCATCAATAATGGCTTGTAAATTTGAGCCACTGCCTGAGATTAAAACTACTAGACGAGTGGGTGCCATTACGCAGCACCACCTACAATTTCAACTTGCTCTTCGCCCGCAACCGCATCTTGAATTTCACCAAGGTGCCATGCGTTTTCGCCAAGATCTTTTAAAATGTTTATGCTGTTATCAAGTTGATCTGCAGGTACAACTAACACCATACCTACGCCACAGTTGAATGTGCGGTACATTTCGTGAGTGGTAATATTGCCATTTTCTTGCAACCAACTAAATACAGTAGGCCACTGCCAGCTATCACCTTTAACAACCGCTTTAGCAGATTCAGGTAATACACGAGGGATATTTTCCCAAAAACCGCCACCAGTAATATGCGAAAGCGCATGCACATCTACTTGCTTAAACAACTCAAGTAATGGCTTAACGTAAATGCGTGTTGGTTCTAAAAGGTGCTCACCTAAGGTTTTGCCATCAATCACTTGGTTAGTATCAGCGTTAGAGACTTCTAATACTTTACGAATTAGTGAGAAACCGTTTGAGTGTGGACCACTAGAAGCAAGCGCAATTAGCTGATCGCCTGCGGCTACTTTAGTGCCATCAATAATTTTTGATTTTTCTACCACACCGGTACAAAAGCCTGCCATGTCGTAGTCTTCACCATCATACATACCTGGCATTTCAGCTGTTTCGCCACCAATTAGGGCACAACCTGAAATTTCACAACCTTTACCAATACCGGTTACTACGTCGGCTGCTGTGTCTACATCTAGTTTACCCGTTGCATAGTAATCTAGAAAAAACAGGGGTTCAGCGCCTTGTACTATTAAATCATTTACACACATCGCAACTAAGTCGATACCTACAGTATCGTGCTTTTTAAGGTCAATTGCTAAACGTAACTTAGTGCCAACACCGTCAGTGCCTGCTACAAGTACAGGTTGCTTATAACCTTCAGGAATTTCGCAAAGTGCGCCAAAACCACCAATTCCTCCCATCACTTCAGGACGACGAGTTTTTTTAACTACGCCTTTAATACGCTCAACAAGTGCATTACCAGCGTCGATATCTACGCCCGCGTCTTTATAGCTTAGAGACTGTTTTTGTTCGCTCACAGGTTTTCCTCAAAATAGTTGTTTTGATGCTTACTTAGAAACGCGCGTATTTTACAACAATTGCAGGAGCGCGGCTAGTTGAAATCTATATTTGATTTTAAAGACAAGGACACTTGTCCGCTAATTGTTGCATTAGTAAACAAAAAAAGCGCCCAATGGCGCTTTTTAACATGAAAATAAAAATTAATACTACAAATTAGGCTTTTGCTGTAAGTATCGCTCTAAGTGGAGCAGGGTAGCCTTCAATGGTTTTACTGGTGTCAGTAGGGTCTAAAAAGTCAACTAAAGATTCGTTTTCCATCCAGTCAGTTTTACGCTGCTCGTCGAGCGTTGTAATAGCACAATCTTTAATGTGCACATCTTTAAAGCCAACACGTTCCATCCACAATTTTAATGCCGCAGTGCTTGGAATAAACCATACATTACGCATTTTTGCGTAGCGGTCGGTCGGTACTAAAACGGTGTTTTCATCGCCTTCAATAACTAAAGTTTCAAGTACTAGCTCACCACCAGGGCGAAGCTGTGCCTTTAATTGTGCTAAAAAGTCGATAGGTGAGCGACGGTGATAAAGTACTCCCATCGAAAATACCGTATCAAATGCTTTAAGCTCTGGCAGGGCTTCTACACCTAATGGTAATAAATGCACGTTTTCATCTGGGTTAAAGTGTTTAATTGCCTGAAACTGGCACAAAAATAAGTCAGATGGGTCAATACCCACCACAAACTGTGCACCTTCACCGCGCATACGCCATAAGTGATATCCCGAGCCACAACCAATATCTAATACAGTACGGCCTTTTAATGGCTCAATATGCGGTAGAAGTCGATCCCATTTCCAGTCACTGCGCCATTCTGTATTAATGTCGATACCGTGCACATTAAATGGGCCTTTACGCCAAGGCATCATTCGTTTTAATAAATGCGTGGTTTGCTTTTTTTCGCCTTCAGTCATTTCGCCAGGCGCGCCTATTGCTACTTTGCTGACAATATCAACTTGGTTTGTTGATACCTCAGGTAAGTTTTTTAGTACTTTTTGCCATTGAGGCAAATCGCCATGGCTGGCCTCTTGTTGCCAATGCTTTAATTGCGCAGGCAAGGTTTCTAGCCAGTGGCTAAGTGGGCTTTGTGCAATAGCAGCGTAAAATTGGTTAAACCATGCAGACATGTGTCACTCTCTAAATTATTTAATTGCTACCATTGAGCAAAAATTAAAACATTGATACCACACTTGCGTTTGGCTAAAACCAATGTCGCTTAAACGTTGTGTATGTGTGCTAAGTGTATCGGGGCGCATTACGTTTTCAATGGCGGTACGCTTTTGGCTTATTTCCAGCTCAGAGTAGCCATTATGACGTTTAAAGTCGTGGTGCAAGTCAATCAGTAAGTTATCACATTGCTCATTTTCGGCTTTAATTTTTTCACTTAATAGCAAAACGCCACCGGGTTTTAAATTAGCGTATATTTTTTCAAGTACCGCTTTGCGCTGCGCAGGTGGAATAAACTGCAGAGTAAAATTCATCGCTACTACTGAGGCATTTTGAATATCAAGCTCGTTAATATCACCTAATGTAACCGTTACAGGAACATCAGATCTGAACCCTTGTAAATGGACCTTACAACGCTCCACCATGGCTTGTGAGTTATCTACAGCAATAATATGACAGCTATCAGTTTGAATATTACGGCGCATACTTAGGGTAACCGCCCCTAACGAGCAGCCTAGGTCATACAAATTTGAATTTGGCTGAGCATACTCACCAGCTAATTTTCCCATGGTACTTACTATGGTGGCGTAACCGGGTACCGAGCGTTGGATCATGTCGGGAAATACTTCAACCACGTTTTGATCAAAACTAAAGTCTTTTACTTGTTGCTCAGAGGCATAAATACTGTCTTTTATACTCACGAAGGCAGTCTCTTTGAAAATAATAGTGCTATTTTAACATTTTATGCTGGATAGTCAGTGATAAATTCAGTAGCTTGACTAGAATTATGAAGAATAAGTATAAAAGAGATTATTAAATGAGCAAAAGTAAGGTTATTAGTACCGACGATATATTAGCAACATTATGCCACTCAGTAACGGGTGTACTTTCATCAGCCAGCGGCAACGAGATCAGCTATTCAGCCATGGTACAAAAAATTACCCGGACATGTATGCGACCAGACATAGGTTGTTTTGTTTTATTTGACGGGGGCTTTACCGGCTTAGTTGTTACCAACTTTACGGCGCAAGCGGCGATGGAAATTTATGGCGATTACATGCGTAATATGGGCATGCCAGAAGACGAAATCGCGCATAGTCACTTATCTGATGACGTTTCAAACGTGATGGGTGAGTTGATGAACCAAATAGTGGGAGACTTCACGTCAAAAGTGCGTGAACAGCTACATACCTCTATTACCCAAAACCAGCCAAAAATGATGGCTATTAATAAGCAAGTGCAAATATCGGTTGATACCACTATGGATCGCCCGCAAGCTCGCCGTGTAACGTTTACGACTCGCAATCAAAATATCTTCTATTTAGAATTGGCGATGGATAAAACAGAGTTTATTAAACTTCACGACTTTGACATTGTAGAAGCTGTAGACCCAGACGACATTATCGCAAACGAAGCCAAGCAAAAAGCGGATAAAGAAAAAGCAAAACAGCCAAAGCAAGATGATAGCGACGACGACTTTATGGCCGAATTAGGGCTTTAACGTTTTAAGTAGGTTGGATTGAGTGAAACGAAATCTAACGAGCTAGCTGTCAGTTTGTAGCTATCAGTAAATTATAAAAAACGCGATTTAGTATCGCGTTTTTTATTAACGAGGGCTTTCATTATGAACTCGTGTGTCATTGAATTTTGGCTGACTGCTGACTGCTGACTGCTGACTGCTGACTGCTGACCGCTCAATTATACGGATTTTCACCCATCGCAATAGCCACACAAAAAATCCGTAAATCCAGCTCTAGCTGATGGTACTGCGGCTCCATATGGCAGCACAGTTTATAAAAGCCTTTGTTATGGTCTTTTTCTTTAAAATGCGCGAGTTCGTGCACCACTAATGCTTTTAATAATGGCTCTGGCGCGCGCAGTAAATCGCTGTTTATTGCTAAATCGTGCTTGCGGGTTTTACCTTGCATACGGTACGTGTGGGTACCGAGCGCATTGGTAACCATATCACCTTGTTTTTTAAACGCAGCGCGGCCAAATGGCGGGGCGTTTTTTAAATACTGCTTTTTAAGCTCAGTGGCGTAGCTATACAGTAACTTATCACTGGTAATACGATGCGCCTGCGGGTACTTTTTAAGTAAATACTCACTTACCTTTCCTGCTTTTATTAGTCCTAACACTTGCTCAACGATATTGGCAGGGTAGCCGGTAAAGTAACGTGCGTATTCACTCATTATTGTCTCTGTATTTTGAATTTATTTTTAAAAAAGTGCTTGCTGGTGGGCTTCTTTTTCGCCACTAAATGGATTGAGTACATTGTGATTATACCCCAAATCTTGGCAAAACTGGCGAGCCAGTAAGGGCGCTTCGCGGTTATCAGCGGTATGAAAAAACACATAGGGGCTTTTGCCCTCATCGAGCCACTGGGTTACTTTGCTAAGCCAAGGCTGATAAAAGGTCTTATAATCGTTTTCTAAATCAGCAATAACGAAGCGCGCCATAGGCTGCGAGCCCGTAGCAATAGCGTGCACTGGTAAATAAGGCTTTTTTTGTTGTGCATCTATGAGTGCTTCGGTTGTGGGTTTAACCGCAAATAATGCACGGGTATCCATTGCAATGCGGTTTATATTGTGTGCCATTAAAAGCTGATTAAGCGCGATTTCGGCCTCATCTTTTTTGAAAAAATCAGGGTGGCGTACCTCAACCCCATAGTTTAGCTCTTTAGGAAGTAACTCAATAAAAGCGGCAAGCTTCGCTAAATGCTGTGGGGCAAACGCTTTAGGTAATTGCAGCATTATTTGCCCTGTTTTTTCAAATAGCGGGGCGAATAAATTAAGCCAATTAGTTAGCTCATGTTGCACGTTAGTAAGTTGGAGTTCGTGACTAAAGCGCCGATGAAATTTAAAGGTAAATTTAAACTCATCAGGTACACTGGCAGCCCATCGTAAAACAGTGTCAGGTGAGGGGTCGGCGTAAAAGCTAGTATTACCTTCTACCGAATTAAAATGCTGCGCATATTCGCTAAGCATATCGGCATTTTTACACTGGCGTGAAAATAAGTTTCCTTTCCATGCGTTGCTCGACCACTGCGGGCATCCAATATAAAGCATACAAACAAAAGCCTTGTTATAAAGTGCTTGTAGTGTAACAAATAACAAAACGGTGCGCTGTAAATTCAACCCCGAAAGGTAAACACGCCCTAGCATCTTCAACCGACTTGGGTATAATGCAGGGCTTAATTTGATTATTTTGAATTGCTAGCGGTTTTATTTTCATTTTAGTGTTTATAAAAACTTTTAAAACAACGGTGTTTAACCGCTATATGCCTTTTATCTGACAGGAAAACTATGCGCTCTATATACTGCGGACAGCTAAATAAAACTCACGTAGATCAGGAAGTTGAACTATGTGGCTGGATCAACAAACGACGTGACCTTGGTGGACTTATCTTTGTCGATTTACGTGATAGAGAAGGTTTAGTACAAGTTGTATTCGATCCGGAAGTTGAAGGATTAATGGAAACAGCTAACAAACTTCGTCAAGAATTTTGTGTTCAGTTAAAAGGGATTGTACGCGCTCGCCCAGATAGCCAAGTAAATAAAGACATGGCAACTGGCGAAGTAGAAATTTTAGGCACGGGTTTAACTATTATTAACCGCTCTGAGCCTATGCCACTTGATTTTAACCAAGTGAATTCAGAAGAACGTCGTTTAAAATACCGTTACTTAGATTTACGTCGTTTAGAAATGAGCGACCGCATTAAATTACGTGCTAAAGCAAGCAGCTTTGTACGTCGCTTTTTAGATGAAAATGGCTTTTTAGATATCGAAACGCCAGTACTAACTAAAGCAACGCCAGAAGGTGCGCGCGATTACTTAGTACCGAGTCGTGTTCATAAAGGTAGCTTTTACGCATTACCGCAGTCGCCACAGTTATTTAAGCAATTGTTGATGATGTCGGGTTTTGACCGTTACTACCAAATTGTTAAATGTTTCCGTGATGAAGACTTACGTGCTGACCGTCAACCTGAATTTACTCAAATAGATTTAGAAACCTCGTTCATGAGCTCTGATCAAGTACGCGGTATGACAGAGAAAATGATCCGTGAAATGTGGCAGTCATTACTAAATGTTGATTTAGGTGATTTCCCAATTATGCCTTACTCTGAGGCAATGAGCCTATATGGTTCTGATAAGCCAGACTTACGTAACCCGATGAAGCTTATTGATGTAGCCGATTTAGTAAAAGACGTAGAATTTAAAGTATTCTCAGGCCCAGCAAACGATGAAAAAGGCCGTGTTGCAGTACTAACGGTACCAGGTGGCGCATCACTTTCTCGTAAGCAACTAGATGATTACACTAAGTTTATCGGTATTTACGGTGCTAAAGGTTTAGCATGGATGAAAGTAAATGACCGTGATGCAGGCGTTGAGGGCGTGCAATCGCCAATCGCTAAATTCTTAAATGAAGATGTGATCACGCAGTTACTTGAACGTACTAATGCACAAACAGGCGATATCATTTTATTTGGTGCGGATAAACGCAACACCGTAAATGAAGCCATGGGCGCACTTCGTTTAAAAATTGGTATTGATTTAGAAATCACTAATTTAGATAGCTGGGCACCACTTTGGGTTGTTGACTTCCCAATGTTTGAAGAAGATGACGAAGGCACACTACACGCTGTACACCATCCATTTACTGCACCAAAAGATATTAGTGCCAGTGAGCTTGAAGCAAACCCAGCAGCGGCTATTTCAGATGCTTACGATATGGTATTAAACGGCTACGAAGTGGGCGGTGGCTCGGTACGTATTCACAATGCAGATATGCAAGAAGCGGCTTTTAGAATTCTAGGTATTGATGCACAAGAGCAACAAGACAAGTTTGGCTTCTTACTTGATGCGCTTAAATACGGCACACCGCCGCATGCAGGTTTAGCGTTCGGTTTAGACCGTTTAGTTATGCTACTGTGTGGTACTGATAACATTCGTGACGTTATTGCTTTCCCTAAAACAACACAAGCTTCATGTTTACTAACTGACGCACCAAGCAAAGCCAATGCAGATTCATTGACTGAGCTTGCTATCAACGTTGTTGAAAAAGCTGAAAAACCAGCTGAATAAGTTATTACACCGTGCTTAATTGCACCGACTTTAAAAACCCTTAGGCCTATACCCAAGGGTTTTTTTATGATTTACTTTAAGCTTAACTAATTAATAATAAGGAAATAAAATGTCTTTTAATGCGACCCTTTTAGGTCTTATAGTTCTCGTTTTAATACCGATATTTGGGCTAGTTAGTTATTTCTTAGGAAAGCGTAAAACAACAACTCCTATAATAGTCGGTATTATCGGTGGCTTTTTAGGTTTGGTGCCGATACTTGGGCTTATATTTATTGCTGTATTAGCTTTAAAGAGTGATTCACCTAAAAAAGCCGTCTGATGTTTTCACAAAATGATTATTATGAGCACGAATTCTTCAAGGTTAAAGCAACAGCTCAACGTTTTAGTGGCATTGAATTTGAGCAATGCCAATTTATTGAGTGTGATTTTAGCCACAGTCAATTCAGTAACTGTCGTTTTATCGATTGTGAGTTTATCAATTGCAATTTGAGTGATTTAAGTTGGAACTATAGCTCATTAGAAGAGGTGGATTTTAAAGGCTGTAAGCTCAATAGCATAGTGTGGGGGCAAGTAAATTGGCCGCAATTAGCGCTAACGTCACCGGTGAGTTTTAAACAGTGTGAGCTGAGCCATAGTTCGTTTTTTGAATTACAGTTAAAAGCCTTAACAATGACGAACTGTTTTGCCAAAGATGTCGATTTTAGACACGCTAACTTAGTTCAAAGCAACTTCTCGGATACTGACTTTAGAGACAGCCTGTTTCATCAAACTAATTTGAGAAAAGCAAATTTTGTTGGCGCAACGCAATTTAATATTGATATAACAAGCAATGATGTGAGTAATGCAAAGTTTGAACGGCTTGAAGCGTTAAATCTATTAACAGGACTTGATATCGAGCTGGTTGATTAGCCGCAAGAGCTTACGGCTAATACGTTATTGTATTTACTATTAGCAAGTAGGGCCATTTTTATTGCGCGCGCTAGCCAGTGCGCGGGCTATGCTCAGTAGCTCAGGCGAAATATCATCCGCGCCATCTTTAATCAGTTTAGTTACATCTCCTGATGAATATAAGCTATCACGCGGTGATTTAATCCCAAGCTCTCTGACAAAGTCTTTGGTTTTACCAGTACTGCCGGTTTCAATAAACTTAAAAATAATCCGTTCGTTGTTACTTTTCGGCTCTGCTTGTAACACTTTAATTTCTTCTTGGTAGGCTTCAATTCTGCTTTGGAGAATATCGATGCGCTGTTCAATGCTGCTGTATGATTTCATGAATGGATTCTTTTGCAATAATAGTAAAACAATAATCGCTATTATCGCATAAATTAGTAAAGGAGCGTGCTAACCTTTATAATAAAAATTAATACTAGTTAAAAATATATAGATAATACAATGAAATGCATGTTAAAAATTATAAAAAGCGTTTAATATTAAGTGCGCTGACTTTAAGCACTACGCTATTTGCATCATCAAGTTATGCCCAAGACGATGTAGTGATTGATGATAGTCGTAATCGCTCTATACCTGTAAATATTACCCTACCAGCTAACCACCTTAAGTGCAGCGCGCAAGTAAAATGCCCAGTGGTATTTGTAAATGCAGGGTATGGCATTAGCCACAATGAATACACCTTTGCGAGTAAGTTATTTAATGCGCAAGGGTATTTAAGCATTGCGGTAGCACATGAGCTTAAAACCGACCCTGCACTTAATCATGCGCAGCCATACTTAACTACCCGTATGGAAAACTGGCACCGGGGTGTTGTAACCCTCAAATTTTTAGTCAACGAGCTAAGTGTTAAATACCCTGAGTATGATTTTACAAAACTCACTTTATTTGGTCACTCAAATGGTGGAGATATTTCAGCCTTGTATGCAGCTATTTACCCAAATGAAGTAAGCCAATTAATTACGCTCGATCACCGCCGCATGTTATTGCCACGTAATAAAAACATACATGTGCTCACACTTCGAGGTAGTGATTACCCAGCCGATGTGAACGTGCTTTTAACCGACCAAGAGTTAACCGTTTATCCTGTTACGCAAACGTTGATAGAAAAATCACGTCACAACGATATGTACGATGGCGGGCCTAAATGGTTGGTAGATAAAATGAGTAAAGAGGTAGCGGCGTTTTTAGAAAATGAATAAGCTTTAGGGACGAGTAACAATGGAATTATATGAGCAAGTAGGCCGTAAATTTGTAGCTGGCATTTATACTTGTGATCTCAAAGGTTTTATTTGGACTGAAGCTTTTGAATTTATATTAAGATCATATGACCAGTTACATATTGAAAAAGATAAAGTTCATCTTGTTTGGACTGAAAATGGAGGGCAGTTAAGGCATAAGCTTTCAAACGATATACTTTTGCTCAGCGTCTTAAAATTGACTCTTCCAAAATACACCGGGAAAGCATTGGTACTATATCGTGGTGAGTGCCAATTTTTATATGATCAAAATAAGATTGGTTTCTGTTGGACTCCTTTGCAAAATGTTGCAGAGATGTTTGGTAGCGGTTTAAACGCAATTGAATCAGGAGGTGTTCTTTTAAAAGCTTATGCCCCAGAATCCGCAATTCTGTCTTCACCGAATAAGCACAGTACTGAACAGATGGAAGAATTTGAGTATACGTGTGACCCAACAGCTTTGCTTAATATTGAAGCTATACAATTTTTTAATAAATTTTAATTAAACTTATATTTAAAAAAAATAGCGCAGGCCTACTGCGCTATTTTAGTTTTAAGTTACTCTACCAGTTCACTCACCATCAAAGGGCTGTTATGTAGCGTTTTATGCACAGGGCATTTGTCGGCTATTTCGAGTAATCGATTTCGCTGAGCGTCAGTTAAATCTCCTTGTAAGGTTATTTTGCGGGTAATGGCCTCTATATTGCCGGTTTTTTCGCAATTATCACAATTTTGGTTGTAATTACGGGTATGGTTAAGCTCTACTTTTATATGCTCTAGCGGTAACTCTTTGCGACTTGCATACATGCGAAGTGTCATTGCAGTACACGCTCCAAGCCCAGCGAGTAAATGATCATAAGGGTCTGGGCCTAAGTTTTTGCCGCCGACATCGGTAGGCTCATCAGCAAGCCATGTATGGTTTTTAGTACTCACGTGTTGAGTGAATTGATGATCTTTTTCTTCAACTAATACACTGCCGTTAGTTAATTTTGCACTATAGGGTGTTTTCTCGTATTCAACATAGCGATTAGCCCACGTAGCAATGACGTCGGCTGCGTAGTTAGCGTCTTCTTTATTGCTGAGTAAGTGATCGGCATTATCTAAACTTATAAAGCTTTTTGGATGCTTGGCAGCGGCGTAAATTTTTTCGGCTTCACTAATATTCACGGTGGCATCAATAGGAGAGTGCATAACCAACAAAGCACGCTTAAGCTTACCTATATGGCTGTTATCGTATTTGGCGATGTCATCTATAAATTGCTTTTTAATCGTAAACTCACGCCCAGCTAAACACACTTTTGCTTCACCCGATTGGTTTATTTCATCTAAATGAGCAGCAAAGTTATGAGTAACATGCTGGGCATCTGATGGCGCGCCTATGGTCGTAATGGCCGATACTTCGGGTATGTGCTCTGCTGCTGCAAGCACCGCAGCACCACCTAAGCTGTGACCTATTAATAACTGAGGTGCTTTAAAGTGTGTTCTTAAGTGATTGGCAGCAGCCACTAAGTCTTGAATGTTTGATGAAAAGTTACTGTTAGCAAAGTCACCGTCGCTATTACCAAGCCCTGTAAAATCAAAGCGTAATACGGCAATGCCTTGCTGAGTGAGTGCGCGGCTTATTCGTGTTGCAGCCGCTACATCTTTAGAGCAGGTAAAACAGTGGGCAAATAAGGCATAAAATTTCACCTCACCAGAGGGCTGTTCAAGTTGTCCAGCAAGTTCTAATTCACCGCTTTTAAAAGAGACTTTTTGTCGCATGAGAATACCTTAACTAATTGATAAAGTGTGTGGTGCTGATAAAGAAGAGATTGGTACGATGAGGAGAAAATTCAATACTGGCATTATTTTGATCTCGATCAAGCTAGAAAGGGCTTACCAATTAAGTGCGGACATATGTCCTTATAATTTCAAAGGGGTTTGTCTATCCTCGCACAGCATAAAAATGCAGCCTTTATTACTTGAATTAAGTAGTTAAGCTATATTTGAATGTAATACTAATTTCGTGTAGACCTGTGGCTTAAGCGAATTGGTAAATGGCTTCTAACAACCTACTTACTGGAATGTACCATGCAATTACCTACAGTTGATTATAAAGCGGACGATGCGGCTGCGCAATTTGTTGAATCGTTGAGAAATACTGGTTTTGGCGTATTAAAAAACCATCCTATTCCGCAATCTTTAGTTGAGTCTATTTATAAAAATTGGCAAGACTTTTTTAACTCAGAGCAGAAGCATGAGTTTTTATTTTCAAAAGAAACGCAAGATGGCTATTTTCCACCGTCGGTATCAGAAGTTGCTAAAGGCCATACAGTAAAAGACATTAAAGAGTACTTTCATGTTTACCCTAAAGGCCGTGTTCCTGCACAATTAGAGGCTGATGTGCGTGAGTACTACCGTTTAGCTAATGAATTTGCGGCAACATTATTAAGCTGGGTTCAGGCTGAAGCGCCTGAAGAAGTCCGTGCTAAGTTCTCTATCGATTTAAAAGATATGATTGCCCAGTCTGAGCAAACGTTGTTGCGTATTTTACATTACCCGCCAATGACAGGTGATGAAGAGCCAGGTGCTATTCGTGCTGCTGCGCACGGTGATATTAACTTATTAACCGTATTACCAGCGTCAAACGAGCCAGGTTTACAAGTACAAAAAACCGATGGCGGTTGGTTAGATGTGCCATGTGATTTTGGTAGTTTAATTATTAATATTGGTGACATGCTACAAGAAGCATCAGGTGGCTATTTCCCATCAACGATTCACCGTGTAATTAATCCATCAGGTAAAGCAACAACCAAATCACGTATTTCATTACCTTTGTTTTTGCATCCTCGTCCAGATGTGGTGTTATCTGAACGCTACACAGCAGATAGCTACTTACAAGAGCGTTTACGTGAGCTAGGTGTAAAATAATCCTTTAGCATATGTAATGCTCAGGTAAATAAAAAGCGGCTGTTTAGCCGCTTTTTTAGTATTTGTGTGTATTGATTTGACACAAAGTAAATAATGGCATGCATTCTGAGCCACTAAAGGTATAATGCGCGCAACTGGCCACTTTGGCCTAATTTGAAATAGAGAGTTTATATGAGTTTTGATGGTTTAGGTTTATCACAGTCTTTAGTTAATGCGGTTTTAGAAAAGGGCTATGAAACGCCAACGCCTATTCAGGCTCAAGCTATCCCAGCAATTATTGCGCGTCGCGATGTAATGGCCGCAGCACAAACAGGTACAGGTAAAACCGCTGGTTTTACTTTGCCACTAATTGAGCGTTTATCGTCGGGCACTAAAGCAAAAAGTAATCATGTACGTGCGCTTATTTTAACGCCAACCCGAGAGCTTGCGTTGCAAGTAAGCGAAAACGTTGAAGAGTACGCTAAGCATTCTGATGTGAGTTCGTTTGTGGTTTACGGTGGTGTAAAAATTAACCCACAAATGCAGCGCCTTCGCAAAGGGGTTGATATTTTAGTGGCCACACCTGGGCGTTTAATTGATTTACATAATCAAAACGCAGTTAAGTTTGATAGCGTTGAAGTACTGGTTTTAGATGAAGCCGACCGTATGTTAGACATGGGCTTTATCCACGACATTAAACGCTTAATTGCAAAAATGCCTGAAAAACGTCAAAACTTAATGTTCTCAGCAACCTTTTCTGACGACATTCGTGCATTGGCCAAAGGGTTAATTAACGATCCGGTTGAAATTTCAGTCGCTGCCAAAAACACCACTGCTAAAAGCGTGACTCAATGCGTGTACGCTGTCGATAAAGCGCGTAAAACGGCCTTATTAAGCCATTTAATTCGTAGCAACGATTGGCAACAAGTACTGGTATTTAGCCGTACTAAACATGGTGCTAATCGTTTAGTTAAGCAACTTGAACGCGATGATATTGTTGGCGCAGCAATCCATGGTAATAAATCTCAGGGCGCACGTGTTAAAGCACTTGAAGGCTTTAAAAGTGGTGAAGTGCGCGTATTAGTGGCAACTGATATTGTTGCTCGTGGTTTAGATATTGTTGAGCTTCCACACGTAGTTAACTACGACTTACCTAATGTATATGAAGATTATGTTCACCGTATTGGCCGAACTGGTCGTGCGGGTGCATCAGGGCATGCCATTTCGTTTGTAACGGTCGACGATGCAGTGGATTTATACGGTATTGAACGCTTTATTGGCGAGTTAATTCCTCGTGCTGAAGAAGAAGGCTTTGAACCGGCTAACCCTGTTGCTGAGCGCGCCCTCGATGCTCGCCCACTGCCTGCTAAAAAGCCAAAGAAAAAACAACCATTTAATAAGCCTAAATCTGATAGCAGCAAACCTAATAGCAAAAAGCTTAACAATGGTGGCAATGGTACAGGCCCACGTCGTGGTGGCTCTAAAAAGCCAGCAGCAAAAACAGACGAGAATGCACAAAACCCTTGGGCAAAGCGTCAATCGGTAGGGGGCACTGGTCAGCGCCGTCGTCGTCCAGCAAATAACGACTAATTGTCACTGCGTTTAGTTAAACGCAGCTGCAAAAAAGCGCTAGCTTTAAGGTTAGCGCTTTTTTTGTTTTTAATTTATCAGTAAATAATTAATGCCTAGGCCAACAAACAGCGTAACGCTAACACTCAGTAACGTGCCTAGCATCACATATTCCGTGAGTTGTTTATCTTTGCTGGCACTTAAGTCGCCAAATCTAAACACGGATTTGGCGGCAATTAAAAACCCAAGCCCAGCAAACTGATCTAATAAAATAAATGTCAGCATAAGTACTCGTTCGAGCATACCAATACTTTGTCCTGCTAAAGGGAGGCTACCATCACTAGAAAAATGATTAGTTAAACGCTCTAACATCATTCTTATAAATACCGCACTGGGACTTAAAATAATAAGGTAACCAGTTATAACCCACAGCACTTTTTCGTTGAACAATAACGCCATAAAATTGTTATTAAATTGCTGATTATCAGTGAGCCAAATGCTTATCACAATAAGGACGGTGATATGGGTAATTTGGTCTAATAAAAAAGGCACCACGCCTTTATTTGAATACGATTTTGCAATATCAATAAAGTAGTGGCTGATCATAATAATACTGGTGGCCAGTAATACGCTGCTTAGTTGTTGCCAGCCAAAACTATATTCCCAAAGTGCCACAACGACTGCACTGGTAATTCCGTGAACCAATACATGGTAGTAAAGTTTTTTTGCTTTAAAATGACGGGTGTTTCTGTCGTTTACCCAGCTCATGGGTTGCCAATAAAAATCAGCGAGTAAGTGGCCAATAATCAGTGCAACGAGTAATAGTGAAAATTCCATTAGTCATGTCCTTGCTGTATGCTTTTAAGCCATTGTTGTGCATGTAAAATAAATCGCTCTATCAGCTGATAGTTAGCAAGATTTAGCAGCTTAGTAACGTTTTCTCGGCTGGTGTTGAGCTCTTTAGCTAAGGCAGCATGGTTGTTATTAGTATGGGTTAAATACGCATACAAAGCGTTTGCTTGTTTTTGAGTTATTTTACACAGCAATACATCAACAAACGCTAGGTTTAGCTTAAAGCTCTCATCAACTGGTTGTTTTGCAATAGCAAATGTAAAACGTTGGTTTGTCATTTTATCTAGCTCATGACCAGAGAGAGTAAATGCAGAGCCTGTAGCCGTTTTTATACTCGTACCAGGGTTATCTATGTGTCCCAATGCCATGCTTTGGCGCAATTCATAGCCGGCAGATTTGAGCTGTAGATAGATAAGAATAGCGGTGGTAACTAACCGTTCACTTTTTTCTACTTGCAGCTGAAATGCATCCCCACGGTAAATATCCCAAGATGTTGTTTTATTACAATTTGCACGTAAACTTTGCTCTAGCTGATAAAGCATGGCATCGTATTGTTGTTTAGGTATTTTTTGCGATTTAATTATATCGCCGCTGATCACACCAATCATATAAATCCAGATAGATTATTTATATGTAACTAATTTTGGTTACATCTTAAAATGTAACCGCATTTGGTTACATTGGGTTTGGTAACTAATTTAGGTTACTTAACACGCAATTGCAAGTATTACTCATTAGGACATAATAATGACCTCACAACAAAGCAGTAAACCTCGTGTAGGTATTTTTGTCGATGTACAAAATATTTATTACACCTGTCGTGAAAGCTACGGTAAAAACTTTGATTACAATGCCTTTTGGCGAATGATAGAGCAACAATACGATATTGAATGTGCGTTTGCTTATGCAATATACCGAGGTGATGAAAAGCAAAATCAGTTTCAAAATATTTTGCGCGCTATTGGCTTTGAAGTAAAACTAAAACCCTTTATTCAACGCCGTGACGGCAGTGCCAAAGGCGATTGGGATGTAGGTATAACCATAGATATGCTAGAGCAGGGAAAGCAGCTTGATAAGGTTATTTTACTCTCGGGTGACGGTGACTTTGCGTTATTACTTGGGCACTTAAAAAATCAATACAATGTTCCGTGTGATGTATATGGTGCTGATAAATTAACCGCAGAGGTACTTAAGCAAAGTGCTGAGCAATTTCATTTAATTGACAAACAGCTACTACTTTAAAAGTATAAGCGCTGCGTTGTTTCGGTGTAATTTTGAGCAGAATGCCCACCTTCAACATGAGCATTTTTAATACAGCGGGTGCATAGATTAATTAAGCCTAATTTAGGCTTTTTTTATGGCGGTAATAAATTGGGTTTAGTGGATGATTATGGTAATTTTAAGAATCAATTAGTATCAAGGAATTACATGCTTAACTACAGTAATATGCCATTAGACAGAGGCTCAAATGCGCGCAAAGACCCTACTTGGGTAGACGCAAAAAAAACAGCAGACAGCTTATGGCTTTTAGTTAAAGGCAATCACACCTTATTTGCTAACAGTAGCCCTGAGGTGGTGTATTTGGCTTACCTACAGGTGGCACATTTAGATTTAACGCAGGCTATTTTTTTAGGTTCAAATGAGCAGGATAATGCCGTATTTGCGCTAGATGTAACCGCACTCGAAGAGTCGTTATTAGCAACGATTATTGATGGCGCCCAGTTTGCAGATATTCGCCAGTTTGGTACACAGGTGGCGCTTGAAGATGGCTCAAATGCAGCGCTTGCCCGTGGGTTGTGTTACTGGCATGCCACTCATAGTTTTTGTGGTCGTTGTGGTACCAAAAATCACTTAGTTGAAGCGGGTCACTCTCGATTATGCGACAATCCTGCGTGTTTGCACCAGACTTTTCCGCGTACCGATCCTGCGGTTATTATGGTAGTAACTAAAACATTTTCTGATGGGGTTGAACGCTGCTTATTGGGTCGCCAAGCAACTTGGCCAAAAGGATTGTATTCATCGCTTGCAGGCTTTGTTGACCCTGGTGAAACCCTTGAACAAACCGTGATCCGAGAAGTAAAAGAAGAGGCGGGTATTACTGTGGAAAAAGCTGAATATATTGCTTCGCAACCTTGGCCGTTTCCTTCGTCAATTATGCTAGGTTTTATTGCCACAGCAAGCAGTGATGAAATAAGCACAGAGCAAGATGAACTTGAAGATGCAAAGTGGTTTTCTCGCGAAGAACTTGCGCAATTTAAAGATTGGCACCATCAAGGGGAGCATTTAAAGCTACCTAGAGCTGATTCAATTTCGCGTTATTTAATTGAATATTGGCGTACTCAGATAGAAGGATGAATCATGTCGAGCAAAAATAAAAATACTCAGTTAGTCTCATCAGGGCGCAAAAAAGCGTACACCCATGGCGTAGTCAATCCTGTGGTACAGCGCGCTTCAACGATTGTATTTGATTCGGTGAGTGAGCTTAAAGAAGCGGCTAAAACACGCGGTGATAAAACGTTATTTTATGGCCGTCGTGGCACCACTACGCATTTTGCCCTGCAAGAGGCAATTACTGAACTCGAAGGGGGTGAAGGCTGTGCCTTATACCCATGTGGCGCGGCAGCGATAAGCCAAACATTGTTATCGTTTTTAAAGTCCGGTGATCATATTTTAATAGTGGATACTGTTTACGAGCCAACCCGTGATTTTTGCGACAAGATTTTAGCGGGGCTGGGCATTACTACGACCTATTATCCGCCCATGATTGGCGCAGATATAAAAGAGTACATTCAAGACAATACCAAAGTGTTGTTTTTAGAGTCTCCGGGTTCAATTACCATGGAAATTCAAGATGTTCCCGCTATGGTGCAAGTGGCACATGAACATCAGTTAATGACAATACTCGATAATACCTATGGAAATGGCTTACATTATCGACCGCTTGAACACGGTGTTGATATTAGTATTCAAGCGGCAACCAAATATATTGTAGGTCATTCAGATGTGATGATGGGCGTAGCTGTAGCGAATAAAAAATATTGGCCAACACTTCGTGAACACTCTTATTTACTCGGGCAATGCACCAGTGCAGATGATGCGTATTTAGCACTACGAGGTTTGCGTACCATGGCGGTGCGATTAAATCAGCATGAAAAAGCGGCTATTGATGTTGCTAAATGGTTAGAGCAGCACGAGTTAGTTGATCATATTCGCCACCCAGCATTTGAAACATGTCCTGGGCATGAATTTTTCAAACGCGATTTTGACGGTAGTAATGGTTTGTTTTCGTTTGTAATGAAAACCGGTAACCAAAAGGCCATTGATGCTTTTTTAGATAGCTTGCAGCATTTTAAAATGGGCTTTTCTTGGGGAGGCTTTGAGAGCTTAGTAACGGCAAACCTATCAATGAAAGGGCTGCGCTCGCAAACAGGATGGGAGCATGGACCTGTTATTCGTTTGCACATTGGCTTAGAAGATGCTGAAGATTTAATTGCCGACTTACAGCAAGCATTAGCTATTTATGAGCAACATTTATAATTACTAATTGTTTAAATTACATTATTTGTTACAAAGCCTACCTCTGAGTAGGCTTTTTTTGCTAGCAATTCAACGTGTTTACACTTAGTGTTGTTAAATAACGCTTATTTTAAAGCATGAACAACGTCATTAAGGATAGTCAATGGCAACACCATTACCAATAAACGTAGGGCGCTTAACTCAAATTGCGGGTTTTGAGCTTATACGTATGTTTTTAACTAAACGAGGACTTATTGCACTGGCGGCTTTTGCGCTAGTGTGGCTTGTTATTTTACGTTACCCCATAGGGCAGGCAGTGGGCATTATCAGCTCCCCCGATTTTGAACAAATAGCCCGTGATATTTCCGGCTCTATTGGATTAAATAAGTTACTTGATTGGCCTGAAGCCGAATTTGCTATGTATTGGCTAATTGCTTTGTATAGTTTTCCTGTTTTTAGCTTATTTATTTGTAGTGATCAAACTGTGGGTGACAGAGAGAGGGGGACTTTAAGGTTTTTATCACTGCGCTCAACCCGCTTTGAAATACTCTTTGGTCGATTTTTAGGGCAGCTAGCGGTACTAACCTGTTTAGTTGGCATTACATTGGTAGCGACATTGGCGGTGCTCGGGTTTCGCGATCCGAGCTTACTTGCTGGTGGCGTTGGCCGTGCAGTTTCAATATTTTTAATTCTCATTGTTACTTTTGCGCCGTTTGTTGCGTTAATGAGTTTGATTAATACTTTTGCGAGCTCATCTCGCTTATCTATTGTGTTAGCCATTTTATATTTTACAGCCGGTGGCATTATTGTTGGATTGCTAGAGTGGCAAATACCCGCATTAAGTGTGCTTGATTATTTATTCCCTGGTGTGCAAATAGAGTTATTAGCGGGACAGAACTTACCGCTATTGAGTGCATTGGCTATTCCGCTTGTGCAAACAGCGGTGCTACTTGTGGTTGCGCAACGTGTTTTTGCAAGGAGCTCACTATGAAATCATTAATCACAGGGCGTAATTTAAGTAAATCGTACGGCTCAAAACTGGCTCTTAATAATGTGAATTTTGAGATTCAAAAAGGTGCTCCCGTTGCGCTTGTTGGCCCTAATGGCGCAGGAAAAACTACTTTATTTAGTTTGCTGTGCGGCTATATAGCCCCTAGCATGGGAGAGCTTGAAATACTTGGCCATAAACCAGGCAGCGCTGCTTTATTTAATAAAGTGAGTGCATTACCGCAAGATGCCCAGCTTGATCCGCGTTTTAATATAGATAAACAACTTAGTTTTTATGCCAAGCTACAAGGCATGAGTACTAAGCAAAGCCACGTAGAGGCACTTCGTGTGCTTGATTTAGTGGGCCTTAGCGAAATTGCAAAAAACCGCGCTGGGGATTTATCCCACGGTATGCGCAAGCGTGTAACCATAGGGCAAGCATTAATTGGCTCACCACAAATTGTAATGTTAGATGAAGCCACGGCAGGGCTTGATCCTATTCATGCCAGAGAAGTGCGCGAGTTGGTATCTCAGTTAAGTGACCAAGCGACGTTTATTTTAAGTTCACATGATTTAACTGAATTAGAACGACTGTGTTCCCAAGTACTCCATTTGGATAAAGGCGTATTAAGCGAGCACCAAACTAAAGCAGTGAACACCGATAAGCACTTTTACACCTTAATGCTTAGCGACGTGTATCAAAATGTGGAGCAACAACTCCAAGCACTTGAGGGGGTGAGTCGTGTTTATATGAGCCAGCACAAAGAGTACGTGATTGAGTATCAACCAACCAGTGATCCGCTCGATATAGCACTATTGCAATTTTGTCGCCAACATAATTGGCAGTATCGGCAGTTAGTAAATGGCCATACATTAGAAAATCAAATATTTAAACAGGAGAAACTATAATGGGACTATTTAGTGGTTTAATGGGTAATGCCAGTGAAGTGGATGACGCTGATTTAGAGAAAGTGTTGGCAAATACCCTTATTGAAGGTGAGCAAGTTGAAAAAGCGTATAAAGTTGTCCGTGATATGTTTATCTTTACTAATAAGCGACTAATTTTATTAGATAAACAAGGTGTGACTGGTTCTAAAATGGAAATGATCAGTATTGCTTACTCTAAGATAACTAAGTTCAGCAAAGAAAGTGCGGGGCACTTTGATTTAGATGCAGAACTGAAAATTTGGGTTGGATCTGATCCAAACCCTATCAGCAAAGACTTTAAAGCTGGTGATAACATAAATGATGTTTATAGGATAATTAGCCAGTATTCATTATAGAAACAAACAAAAATCGGTGTAAAATTAAAGTAATTGTTTACAGCTTGTTGCGATTACTTTAACATAAATTACTCCAACACTTTCTTACAAATTCCCTAACAAATACAATTGCTTGATTCAGTTTTCGTTCAGTTTCGCGGCGTTAGCATACCCCCACTTTAGCAATGTAGTTAAAGTACAAAAACAATGTACATAGGGATGTTTCATTATGAAAAAGTTAGCAATTATTATTTCAGGTCTTTTATTATCTAGTGCTGCACACGCTGCAGATAGCTATCAATCAATCAGTAACTTAGGCTACACAGATACTGATAACAACGATACTATCAGCGTGGACTCTACTTACTACTTCTCTCCAAAGAGCACACTAGGTCCATACGACCAATTCGAATACATTAACAAGCAAAGTAACGTATTTGGTAGCTACGCTGATGATGATTTTGGCGATGTAACTGCTATTGGCGGTGAATACTTCGTTGAAGATTTTGTTGTTGGTGCGTCTTACCAAAATACTGATTTCAACTCTAACGACGAGTCATACACACTTTCTGCTGGTTATTTCTTTAACCCAGACTTACTTGCAAAAGTAAGATTTGTTGATCAAAAAGATGGTGATAACGTTACATTCTTTTCTTTAGCATACAACCACATGCTAAACGATACAGATTACGTAGGTATCACTGTAGAATCAGATGATGATTTTGATTCTCGTTCAGTAGCTGCTAAATACTTTGTTGATTTACAACAAGGTAACTACTTAACAGTAGAAGGTACATTTGTAAGCCTTGACGAAGCAGATGATCAATGGAACGTAGAAACAAACTACTATTTCTCTAAAGCGACTTCTGTATTTGCAGCTTACGATAAAGAAGACAACTACAGCTTTGGTGCTCAACACTTCATCAATAAAAACATTGGTTTAAAAGTGGGTTACGGCAACAACGCAGATGACTCAGATAACGATGCTTACTTTGCTAACATGCGTTTTCAGTTTTAATTAAATAATTAAAACCAGTTAAGTAGTAAAAAGCCCACATTTTGTGGGCTTTTTGCTGTGTGTAATAAATTAGTGACTTTACTCATCGTTACATTTTAATCGCAATAGAATAACTTCATCATTTAGTGGCACTCGTCTGACAGCCCATTGTATTTAAATTAAGATCGGTCATAATTAAATCAATGTTTTTATAACTGTAAAAGGAATGTGCTCATGTCAGTATTTATTATATTACTGGTGGTGGTGGTCGTGGTGTTTGCGATTAAAGATATCCGCCTTAATTTAATTACTCGACCTACTTTTAAGATGTTTAAAAAGGTGTTGCCGCCATTATCGCAAACAGAGCGAGAAGCCATGGAAGCAGGCGATGTTTGGTGGGATGGCGAGTTATTTAGTGGTGAGCCTGACTGGCAAAAATTACATAATTATCCGCGACCTAAGTTAAGTGAAAAAGAAACTGCATTTATAGATAATCAAGTTGAAACTTTATTAGCCATGCTTGATGACTATAAAATTGTACAAAAAGACAAAGATTTACCTAAAGAGGTTTGGGACTTTTTAAAAACCGAAGGGTTTTTTGCAATGATCATCCCAGAAAAATTTGGGGGTCTTGAATTCTCTGCTATTGCTAATTCCACCATAGTGTCAAAAATTGCGACTAAAAGTTTAACGGCCGCCGTAACGGTCATGGTACCAAATAGTTTAGGTCCTGGTGAGTTATTACTGCATTACGGAACAACTGAGCAACAAAATCGTTGGTTACCTAGCCTTGCAAAAGGCGACGATGTACCTTGTTTTGCATTAACGGGCCCAGAGGCTGGCTCTGATGCTGGCAGTATTCCAGATTCAGGCGTGGTGTGCAAAGGCGAGCATGATGGTAAGGAAGTGTTGGGACTGCGTTTAAATTGGTCAAAACGTTACATTACCCTTGCGCCTGTGGCGACTGTGTTAGGTCTTGCATTTAAAATGTACGATCCAGATGGATTGTTAGGCGATGAAAAAGAGCTCGGAATAACGTGTGCACTTATTCCAACTGATCACCCAGGTGTTAAAACAGGAGAGCGTCATTACCCACTTAACATGGCGTTTATGAATGGCACAACGTACGGTAAGGATGTATTTATTCCGCTTGATTGGATTATAGGTGGCCAGCAAGGGGCAGGGCGCGGTTGGCGCATGCTAGTAGAGTGTTTAAGCGCAGGGCGTGGTATTTCATTACCGGCATTAAGCACTGCAACAGGGCACTTGGCAGCTAAGATGACCTCGGCTTATACGGTTGTACGCCAACAGTTTGGCGTGTCAATTGGGCAATTTGAAGGCGTACAAGAAGGGTTGGCACGTATTGGTGGACTAACTTATGCATTGGAATCATGCCGATTAATGACCGCAGGTGCAATTGATTTAAAACTTAGCCCGTCAGTAGTAACTGCAATTGCAAAGTACCACATGACAGAAATGGGTCGAACGGTAATGAATGATGCAATGGACATTCATGCAGGTAAAGGGATTCAGGTTGGGCCTAATAACTATTTAGCACACGGTTATATGGGTATTCCTGTCTCTATTACCGTAGAGGGCGCTAATATTCTTACCCGTAACCTTATGATATTTGGCCAAGGTGCAACCCGTTGTCATCCTTTCGTGTTAAAAGAGATGGAAGTTGCAGCAATGGATGACGATGATGCTGCACTTGAGCAATTTGATGGCTTGTTAATGAAGCACATTGTATTTGCACTGAGTAATGCAAGTATGGCCTTGGTGCATGGTTTAACTCGCAGCTACTTTGCCAAAGCGCCTGTATGTGGAGAGACGGCCGTCTATTATAAACAATTAGGTAGAATGAGCCGAGGATTGGCGTTTACAACGGATGTTGCAATGTTGATGTTAGGTGGTGAACTTAAACGTAAAGAAATGATATCGGCACGTTTAGGCGATGTGTTAAGTCATTTATATATTGCATCCACGGTATTAAAGCGTTTTGAAGATGAAGGGCGTCAACAAGCTGATTTGCCTTTTGTAAAATATGCTATAGAGACATCGTTATATGCAATAGGCCAAGCATTTGATGGCTTCTTTAAAAACTTTTCTAATCCAGTGATTAACTTTGCACTTAAGCGTATTGTTTTTCCATTAGGTAATCATTATCACAAACCAAGTGATGCTATTGCCCAGCGTATTTGCGAACACATGACTCAACCAGGGGTATTTAGAAATAGACTTACCCATTTATGTTATGTGGATGAAAATGCCGGAACAGGCGTCATGGAAAATGCTTTCTTAGCAATGCACGATATGCACAATCAGTTTAAGCTGTTAAAACAGTGGCAACGAAAAGGCAAGGTGCCTGCCACCTATGATATTGAACAAGCGATTGATTACGCACTTGAACATGAGTTAGTAACTAAAGTTGATGGTGAAGCAATGCATCATGCCAATAAGCTAAGAATGCAGGCTATTGCGGTTGATAACTTTAAACCTGAAGACATTTAACACTGGATTATAATAATGTAGATAATAAAAAAAGCCTTAAGTTTATGATTTAAGGCTTTTTTTATGTTGTGTATTTTTTAAGCTCGAATATACGGTTATCGTTACTAAGGCTTTGAATGACTGATCAGCGCCCGTAAGGATCGGCGATGATTTTATCTACGTACCACTTACCTTTTATTTTAAGCATTTCGATGCTGCGGAAATCATCGATTTTTTTACCATTAAAATAACCGGTAAACACAATGTTTATTTTAGCTTGATTGCCATACTGTTCTCGCAGGCTTGAATTTGACATATCAATTTCAATCACAACTTCATCGTACTGTAAATTAATAAGACTACGCGCAAACTGTTTTGCCGTCCCATACGATTTCATTATGCGGGCTAATTTAGGTGTTGCGAAATCGCTGGCTTTTTGCAAGTTATGCTGGTTATAAAGCGCATCAAAATACACAGTAGCAGTGTCGCCTGGACGATCATTGTCAATGTACTGCTCTTTAGGTTTAGTATTTTCATTACAGTCAACGATCAAAATACTAAAAATGAGCACAAAAATGGTTAAAATTGTTTTCATATTTGGTCAGGTTGATTACTTATACATAAAGTGTGTGGTGGAATGGAGAAGATGTAAAGAGGAGTGGACTAAATAGATAGTAACTTATTAAATAAGCAATAAAAAAGGATGTTAAAAAACATCCTTTTTTAATCAGAACGCTTGATTATTGCACAAGCTCTTGTTCGCTAAACTCTTCGTCAAACATCGGGCTTGATAAGTAGCGCTCTGTTGCACTTGGCAAAATAACCACAATATTTTTATCTGCATTTTCAGGACGTTCAGCAATACGTTTCGCTGCAACCACAGCCGCACCTGATGAAATACCAACTAAAATCCCCTCTTTTTTCATTAGCTCGTGACACATTGCTATACATTCTTCATTAGAGACTTGCTCTACACCATCAATTATTGATAGGTCTAAATTCCCAGGAATAAAGCCTGCACCAATACCTTGAATCTTATGTGGCCCAGGTTTTACTTCTTCACCAGCAAGAGTTTGGCTAATTACCGGAGAATGGCTTGGCTCTACAGCAATTGATTTTACATTTAAGCCTTTTTCTTTTTTAAGATAACGGCTTACACCTGTGATAGTTCCACCAGTACCAACGCCTGCAACAAAGAAATCGATTTTGCCATCAAGTGCATCAAAGATTTCTGGGCCTGTTGTTTCAAAGTGAATTTTAGGGTTTGCAGGGTTTTCAAATTGTTGTAATAAAATAAACTTTTCAGGGGCTGATGCTTGAATTTCTTTGGCCTTAGCAATAGCACCGTTCATACCTTTAGCACCGTCTGTTAGTACAAGATTAGCACCGAGTGCTTTTAATAGCTTACGACGTTCTAAGCTCATGGTGTTTGGCATTGTAAGCGTTAATTTGTAGCCGCGTGAGGCTGCTACAAATGCCAGTGCAATGCCCGTGTTACCTGATGTTGGCTCTATAAGCTCTTTATCTTTGGTAAGTTGACCTGATTTTTCAGCTTCCCAAATCATCGATGCACCAATACGGCATTTAATACTAAAGCTTGGGTTACGCGACTCAATTTTAGCGTATACATTCCCACCTGTAACACGGTTAAGTTTTACCAACGGTGTGTTACCGATGCTTAGTGAGTTATCTTCAAAAATAGTAGACATAATGTTCCTTTAGGTACAATCTGATCAACACATTAACAGTTAGTCTGTTAACTTTATAAGCCTACTTTACTGTGAGATAAAAAAAGTTAAAGTAAGCTTTGGCTATAACATATATTAATTCCGCTTATAACGGATTGAACTAAAAACTCAACCTGTTATTTTTTTAGTTATTAAAAAAGGTGAACTTGAAGCCATTTGTTCGTTTTTAACTTTGTACTGTATTTTTTGTTTATGTAGTCGTTATTTAAACAAATCAACACTACATACTTATATTTTGTTGGTTAATTGTGCAAATGAACTGCGGTTGAACAGTTTATTGACACAAACTATTCAAAACATGATAAAAACACATTATCTAAATTCAATAAAGTAATCACCATGAAGTTAATCTTAAAATTAATTGCCGGTATTGTGGCCGGTATTTTAGTCGGACTTTATATTCCCTTAACTGGCGTTGAGCTTTTATACACAGTAAAAGAGCTTATTGGCCAGCTTATTAGTTTTACAATTCCACTGATTATTTTGTTTTTTATTGCCTCTGGGATTGCCGGGCTGCCTAAAGGGTCAGGGCATTTACTGGGAAAAACGGTTGGTTTTGCTTACGGCTCAACAATTATTGCCGGTACCTTAGCGTTTTTATTAGTCACAGCGATTATTCCGTTCCTAAGCGGTGGAATTTCATTTGAAGCTGAAGCAGTCACCGAGGTAGGTAGCTTTATTGACTTAGAAATTCCACCATTAATGGGTGTAATGACTGCTTTAGTCACAGCATTTGTATTTGGTATTGGTATGAGCCAGTTAGGTTTAGACACATTAAAAACGGTGTCTGATCAAGGGCGCGATATTATAGATGGTTTACTTGCTAAGGTGATTATTCCGGCATTACCGTTTTACATTGCGGGTGTGTTTGCTGAAATGACCGTGGCAGGTACCGTTGTTGATACATTACAGGCCTTTGGTGTAGTACTCATTGCCGCATTAGTGATGCATTGGTTATGGTTGAGTGTGCTTTATATTGTATCGGGCCTATTACTTAAGCGTAATCCTATTGAGCTAATTAAAAACATGCTACCTGCGTACTTTACTGCATTAGGAACCATGTCGAGCGCGGCAACCATTCCAGTCTCTTTGCAATCAAGTAAAGCAAATAACGTTAAAGAAGATGTAGCTAACTTTACAGTCCCATTATGTGCCACTATTCATCTATCAGGTTCAACAATTACAATAGTTACCTGTGCTATGGCTGTGATGTTTTTATCGCCTAGCATGGAAGTACCTTCACTAATGGCTATGCTGCCATTCATTATGATGCTAGGTGTGGTTATGATTGCTGCACCAGGTGCCCCAGGTGGCGCGGTAATGTCGGCGTTAGGTTTATTAACTAGTATGCTTGGTTTCAACGAAGGTGCAGTGGCACTAATGATTGCGCTGTACCTTGCACAAGATAGCTTCGGCACTGCGTGTAATGTAACTGGCGACGGTATCATTGCTTTGTGGGTAGACCGTTTTAGTGAAAAAGCCTCAGCTTAAATCACTATGGCGTATTTACCTACGATAGGTAAATACGCTTTGACAATATTGGGTCATAGAGACCGACGGCGAAAGCATAATATTAGTTATGGTTTCGTCGTATCTATGCTAATGTTGAAAATTAATTTTGTTAACTTGCATCTTATTAGGCTAGTGAGGGTGTTCCATTGATTAACGTACTTTTAGTTGATGACCATGAACTTGTGCGCACAGGGATCAGACGTATTCTTGATGACATACGTGGTTTTAAAGTAATAGGTGAAGCTAAAACAGGCGAAGAGGCTGTACAGTTTTGTCGTCAACATGCGCCAAATATAGTATTAATGGATATGAACATGCCTGGTATGGGCGGGCTTGAGGCAACTAAAAAGATTTGCCGTTATTGTCCCGATGTAAAAATTATTGTGCTTACAGTTAATTGTGAAGACCCATTTCCGAGCAAGGTTATGCAAATTGGTGCTCATGGTTTTTTAACCAAGGGGGCAGGGTCTGATGAAATGGTGCGTGCTATACGTTGCGTGCATGCAGGGCAACGTTATATTGCGCCAGAAATAGCACAGCAAATTGCGCTTGCGCAGGTTACTGGGCGAACTGATGAAAACCCATTTCAAAGTTTGTCTGAGCGTGAACTGCAAATTATGCTGATGATCACCAAAGGTGAAAAAGCACAGGATATTGCTGAGCGCTTAAATTTAAGCTCTAAAACAGTAAACAGTTATCGCTATCGTATGTTTGAAAAGCTTAACGTAGGGGGCGATGTAGAGCTTACTCATTTAGCCATTCGTTACAAAATGATTGATATAGATATCTCTTACTAGTCGATATATATGTCTGAATTTGATCATGCCCAGTTTCTAAAAACATTATCGAGTGAGCCAGGCGTTTATCGCATGCTCGATAATGACAACCAAGTTATTTATGTCGGTAAAGCTAAAAGTTTAAAAAAGCGGGTGAGCAGTTACTTTCGCAGCAACATTACCGACAGCAAAACCCGTGTTTTAGTGAGTAATATTTGTAATATTGAAGTCACACTTACTAATACAGAAACAGAAGCATTACTGCTTGAAAATAACCTCATTAAGAAATATCAGCCACGTTATAATATTCTGTTACGTGATGATAAATCGTACCCGTACATATTACTCACGAATCATAAGCACCCTCGTTTAGCCTTTCATCGTGGTAGCAGAAAAGTAAAAGGCGAATATTTTGGCCCGTTTCCAAGCGCTGGAGCCGTATCAGAAAGTTTGCGCTTAATGCAAAAAATATTTCCGGTACGTCAATGTGAAGACGCTTACTACCGTGCGCGTAGTCGGCCATGCTTGCAATACCAATTAAAACGTTGCTCTGCGCCGTGTGTTAATAAAGTCTCTGAAGATGAATACGCGCAGCAAGTGGATTATGTCCGTAAATTTTTAACCGGTAAATCCCATGAAGTAATAGCCGATCTTATCGCTAAAATGGAAAAAGCCAGTGAGCAGCTTAATTTTGAACTCGCAGCTAAAGTTCGCGACCAAATTATGCTATTGCGTAAAATGCAGGAGCAGCAGTCTATCTCAGGTAATTTTGCTGAAATGGATGTTGTAGGTTTTGCCCATTTAAATGGCTTAAATGGGATTCATCTATTAATGATCCGCGATCATAAAGTGCTGGGTAGTAAAACTTATTTTCCAAAGGTGCCTAAAGACTCACAGGAACAGGAAATCTTAACCTCTTTCTTAGGCCAATATTACTTAGCGCCGGGAGCAACAGGGCGCATTGCCAAAGAAATCATCTTACCATTTGAAATTGAAGAAAGTGATGCGCTCAGCGAAGCACTAACTCAAATTAGTGAACGTAAAGTATCGCTTAAAGTGGTTACTCGTGGTGAGCGAGCACAGTACTTACAGTTAGCCAATAAAAACGCATTAAATAGTATTACGGTTAAGCAAAGCACTCAAGACTCTATAAACAAGCGTTATGCTCAATTAAAGGCTACCTTGCGTCTTGATGACATTAATCGCATGGAATGTTTTGATATCAGCCACACCATGGGCGAAAACACCGTGGCCAGTTGTGTTGTCTTTGATTCTCAAGGGCCTAACAATAAAGAATATCGTCGTTACAACGTCACGGGCATAACTGGTGGCGATGATTACGCCGCTATGGAATTTGCACTAAACAAACGTTATAACAAGTTAGTGGATGAAGATAAAATTCCTGATGTTATTTTTATTGATGGTGGTAAAGGCCAATTAGGTAGGGCAGAACAATACTTTGAAAACTGGCCGCATGCAAAAATGCCACTATTAGTTGGGGTTGCAAAAGGCACTAGCCGTAAACCAGGCCTTGAAACTTTACTTATTGACGGTGGGCGTAAAACTATTCCTATGGATTCTGATGCACCCGCACTGCATTTAATTCAGCATATTCGCGATGAGTCGCATCGCTTTGCTATTGCAGGACATCGGAATAAGCGTCAAAAACAGCGAACTCAGTCGCTATTAGAAGAAATAGATGGCGTTGGTTCAAAGCGTCGACAAACATTATTAAAATATTTAGGGGGCATGCAAGGCGTAAAAGCTGCTAATATAGAACAGCTAAAGAAAGTTCCTGGGATCAGTCCTGACATGGCTGAGAAGATATTTAACCATTTGCATGACAAGGGCTAGCCCTATGTGCGAATATAGAAAAAAAGACATATCCAAGTAGTTATGTGGAATATTCCAAACACACTCACAACGTTTAGACTCTTTCTTATCCCCATTTTTTTGGTGATATTTTATATGCCTTATTCATGGGCATTCTTTGTTGCTGCCTTTATTTTTTGGCTTGCTTCAATCACTGACATACTCGATGGCTATTTAGCGCGTAAGCTTGAACAATCAACGCCTTTTGGTGCGTTTTTAGACCCTGTTGCTGATAAAGTAATGGTGTGCGCTGCCTTAGTTGCATTATCTGAGCATTATCAATCTTTGTATATGACTATTCCTGCACTTATTATTATAAGCCGTGAAATTGTTATATCGGCGCTACGAGAATGGATGGCTGAGCAAGGCAAACGCGGCAATGTAGCTGTATCCGATATGGGTAAGTTAAAAACCGCAGCGCAAATGTTAGCCATTATTGGCCTAATTTGGCAGTACGATACCTGGATGATGTATTTAAGCTATGGCTTACTTTATATAGCGACGTTTTTAACGCTCAGTTCTATGGTGCAATATTTAGTTGCAGCATGGGCAGAATTGACCAAAAATTGATTGTAAACGTCTAATAACGCACCATTTTAGATAAAAAATAATCAAACAGTTCAAAAGTAGCATTTTTTGTGTTGACGCGTTTAATAATCTCTGTAGAATGCGTCCGTGTTGAGAGGGCATAGCCCCCTAGATAAACAAAGCGGCACTAGCTCAGTTGGTAGAGCGCGACCTTGCCAAGGTCGAGGTCACGAGTTCGAGCCTCGTGTGCCGCTCCAGTTTATCTTAAAGCTAACCTAGTATTGAGGCGGAATGGCAGAGTGGCCATGCACCGGATTGCAAATCCGTTTACCCCGGTTCGACTCCGGGTTCCGCCTCCAATCAACACTCCACACGCTTTAATTAGCAAACTCGATGCCCGAGTGGTGGAATTGGTAGACACAAGGGATTTAAAATCCCTCGACTAACAAGTCGTGCCGGTTCAAGTCCGGCCTCGGGCACCACGTTGTGGTTTGGTTACATACACCAATATGTAACTTATAAAAAATCTTATTTAGAATTAATATGATGCGGCACTAGCTCAGTTGGTAGAGCGCGACCTTGCCAAGGTCGAGGTCACGAGTTCGAGCCTCGTGTGCCGCTCCATATTAGTTTTATCCACTTGCTTTAAATAGCAAACTCGATGCCCGAGTGGTGGAATTGGTAGACACAAGGGATTTAAAATCCCTCGACTAACAAGTCGTGCCGGTTCAAGTCCGGCCTCGGGCACCACTTTGTGGTTTGGTTACATACACCAATATGTAACTTATGAAAAAATTATTTAGAATTAATATTATGCGGCACTAGCTCAGTTGGTAGAGCGCGACCTTGCCAAGGTCGAGGTCACGAGTTCGAGCCTCGTGTGCCGCTCCAAATTATTTGATATGTTTAGGCGGAATGGCAGAGTGGCCATGCACCGGATTGCAAATCCGTTTACCCCGGTTCGACTCCGGGTTCCGCCTCCAAATAATTACTCCACACGCTTTAATTAGCAAACTCGATGCCCGAGTGGTGGAATTGGTAGACACAAGGGATTTAAAATCCCTCGACTAACAAGTCGTGCCGGTTCAAGTCCGGCCTCGGGCACCACTTTATATTCTTTCCGTAAAATCTAATTAAATCATCATATCTTTATTACTAAGTCCCTTGAAGCACACAAATTTATTCCCCCCTGTTGTTAGCAATAATGGTTTGTTGCAAGGTCTGATACATACTCTTGGCTCACCAATAGACTGTCATTGAACACTTCAGACTTTTTTACAAGTTAATCAAGGTGTAGTGTAGGTCGTTAGCTAAATCATAAACTAGACTCTTTAATACCAATTCGCTTAATTAAGCGGTCTATTTTGAGGCAGGAAAAACGGGTTGATAGCTAGGCAAAAAAATCGCTATTTAGTTGTTCTAAATGAGAATTTTTCAACACAGATAGCGACACGTTTAGCCCCGCAAAATGATTGAGTATTATTGCGGATTGGTATAATAAGCGCAGTGTTAGTTATTATGGTTATGCAGTAATGTATATAAACCTAAGCAGGGATGTCGTTATAAGCATTCAGACCTACTACATAGGTTATTAAATTTACTTGTAGGATGCTTATAATGTTTGGATAAGGTGAGCTTATAGGCAGGTTGGGCGGCTTTAATAACGTCTATCTTCGCACTAGTAATTTATAAGTGGCTACTGTTATCAGTAACTTTTAGATTAAAGTTAAATCAATAAAAAACCCGAAATGACAATGGCCGTTTCGGGTTTTTAACTTGAAGTATAAAAACTAATTATTTATGCCAAATACCTTTTGGAATAGTTTTATTGAGTTTGTCGTTCTTACTTGGATCAAACGTAGGTAACTTTCCAGCGCGTCGCTGAGCGTTATAATCTTTGGCAAGCCACACCACAACACCAGAGAGCATAAATAGCGCGATTACGTTCACTATTGCCATTAAGCCCATAGATACATCAGCTAATGTCCACACTAGTGGTAATTCGCCCAATGCACCAAACATCACCATACCTAACACTAATAATCTGAAGATCAGCATGCCAGATGCGTGGTTATGTTCTAAGAATAATAAGTTCGTTTCAGCATACGAGTAGTTAGCCACAATAGATGTAAATGCAAAAAACAAAATAGCGACTGCTACAAATATGGCACCCCAGCTGCCTACATGTTCTTCAAGGGCGGCTTGTGTAAGCGCTATACCCGTTACATCCGAGCCTGGCACTAATTGCTCTGATAATAAAATAAGAGCGGCAGTTGCAGTACAAATAATAATAGTATCTACAAATACCCCCAGCATTTGTACATAACCCTGTGAAGCAGGGTGAGGTGGGTTTGGCGTTGCCGTTGCTGCAGCATTCGCAGCGCTACCCATACCGGCTTCGTTTGAGAACAAGCCGCGTTTGATCCCTTGGATCATCGCTTGCATTACCCCATAACCAATTGCACCTGCACCCGCTTGTTCAAGACCAAAGGCACTTCTAATCACATGCATAAATACATCAGGTAACTCAGTGTAATTTACAGCACATATATAAAGTGCAACCACAAGGTAAGCAGCAGCCATAAATGGAACGGCTAATTCAGCAAATCGAGAAATTGTTTTTAGACCGCCAAATATAATAATACCTGAACCAATAACAAGAGCGATACCGACTATATAGTTAGGGATACCAAAGGCGACTTCAAAAGCCGCAGCAATAGAATTTGACTGTACTGCGTTAAAAACTAAACCAAAGGCTAAAATTAAGCACAATGAAAAGACAACACCCATCCAACGCTTACCAAGTCCGTACTCCATATAATAGGCCGGACCACCACGGAAGTTACCTTCTTCATCTCGAGTTTTATAAGCTTGTGCCAATGTACTTTCAGCAAAGCTAGTAGCCATACCAATTAAAGCAATTAACCACATCCAAAAAATAGCACCTGCGCCACCTAAATAAAGCGCAACGGCAACACCTGCCATATTACCAGTACCGACACGGGCTGCTAAAGAAGTACAAAATGCTTGGAAAGAGGAAATACCACCATCTGACCCTTGGCGACTTTGAAACATGACTTTAATCATATGTGGAAACTGTACAAATTGAATAAAACCAAGACGTATTGTAAAAAATAGCCCTGCAGCTATTAATAAGTACACTAAAATATGACCCCATAAGAGACCACTTATACTATTTATTATATCTGTCATGTGCGTTACCTAGTGAACGAGTTGTAAATATCGGGCGCAACTTACCACAAGCACAGTAAATAGTTTAGTAAACAGCGTAAAAAAATGAGTTATCCACAGGGTTTTGTGGGTAACATGTGTGTCTAGGTGGGGTATCTTTGGGGTAAAAATTAAATGCAAAAAAGCCTTTAAAAACGCTTGCGTTAAAATCGATTCGCCCTATAATGCGCATCCACTGACCCGGCAGGCAGCAATGAAAAGCGCTGAACAAACGGTAAGTAAGTCGAGTAAAACTTAGCTTTTAAATCTTTTAAAAGAAACTAAAAATTAAGTGTTGACAAAAAAATAGGAAAGCGTAATATGCGCAGCCCTAGCGAGATAAAGTTTAACGCTTTAATCGCAACGTTCTTTAACAATATAAAGCAATCATCTGTGTGGGCACTCGTACAGATTGAGTTCTAACAGTCAAGCTTAGTTTGCTAAGTGAGGCAAACAAATTTAGAGTCTCAATTGAAACTGAGTGACCAACAGCAATAACTACTTCGGTAGGAATTGCAGCACAGTCAATTCAATATCGAAAGATATTAAATAAATTCAGAATTCATTGAGCTGTCGAAAGACATAAAACTTTTTAATTGAAGAGTTTGAT